>DASWID010000178.1 GCA_036397855.1 Thermodesulfobacteriota bacterium
TGACGAGCTCTGGGAGGGGTGGACAAAGAATCTTTTCTTCGGACTCAACAAGAGATGGAGAAATCTCATATTTCTTGTGTCCGTGCTTCTTTCCTGGGGAATCATACCTCCTGTCCTCTTCATCTGGTCCGTATTCACTACAGTTTGTCAACAATCGTTATCATTTGTTCAATTGTCCATTGCGTTTGAAAGCACCTTTCTCCTGGCGTTAATCATATACACCGCCTGGCAGACTACCCGGCTCTTTTCTATTCCCCGCTTTTATTCCTTAACCGTTCCCTTGGGAGTGGCGGTGTACATAGCAATGGTACTTACTTCTGCGTATGAGGTAGTGAGCGGTCAAGGAGTTTCCTGGAAAGAGAGGGTATACAAGCTCTAAACAAATTTACTACGATTTCATGAAATTTTGTGTTCATGAGGCCTTTTCAGAATGAAAAGGACTTGAACGGCATTCCAAAAATTGCGTTAAGAAAATCAGGAACAAAGACGTTAAAAAAAATTTGCGGGGTGCGGTTGAATTAAATTTTTTAGTCGGAGTGTATGATTTTTAGCGAATTTTTGGACAGCCTTGATTTTTGCTTCTTTGAATCAAGACAAAGAAGTTAAAAACGACAAGTACGATGAATCAGGAAAGCGCATTTAAAGATTGTGTCCCCAAAATGCCTGACATTTACAGCAATGACATCCATGACTTCATTGATGATGGATTGCGGAAGTCTAAAAGCTACAGGCGAAGGTCTCTTTATAATTGTTACCAGAATATGACTGGGAACAATAGCAATCTGTTTCCCATGGTTGTATAATGAAATGAAAGCGAACAACCATGAAAAGGCTCGTAGGATTGATAACGCCAACAAAGAAGCTACATACCGTCATATTCTTCGTCACTTCCCGCTGTAATGCACGCTGTAGAACCTGTTTCTACTGGGAGGAGCTCAATCAAAAGGGTGACCTGTCGCTAGAAGAGATAGAGAGATTGTCAGAGACTATGCCTCCGTTTCAGGACCTCTTACTCAGCGGCGGTGAACCATCGCTTAGAAAAGAACTCCCTCAAATAGTAAATCTATTTTATAAAAATAACGGAATAGGAAGAATATACTTTCCAACTAACGGGCTTAAGCCAGAACGTATAAGAGACCTTACTGAGCGAATTCTCGGAAAAAATGGTCATCTTGAGCTATATCTCAATAATTCAATTGACGGTCTCCCTGAAACAAATGATAGAATTCGTAGTGTTCCGGGCAACTTCGAGAAATCTCTCGAGACAATAAAACTTCTCAGGACCTTGAAACCAACATTCGGCCATAGGCTTCAAATAAATGTTAATTCAGTGATCTGCGCAGAAAATTACCATGAGTTAATTGATCTTGGTAGATATTTCTTAGAGAATGAACGTCTCGACTATCACTTCTTTCAGATTATAAGGGGCGATCCTCTGGATAAGAGCTTGAAACTGGTGCCTGCAGATGAATTAAGAAAGCTCTATAAAGAGATAACAAAAATTCAGCACATATACTCCGAAAGGCAGGCTGAGGATCGTGGAAGGGCAGAAGGATTCATAAGAAAATCAGTGTACAAGGCTATTTTTAATTTCCATCACCAGACTCAGTTTAATAACTATACGAATAACACTCACTGGCCCATGCCCTGCACCGCCGGCGAGACGGCCATGGTCATCGATTTTGACGGGAATGTAAGAGCCTGTGAGTTACGAGGCTCTCTAGGGAATTTAAGGGATTACGGCTGTGATTTCCATGCATTCTGGAATTCAAAAATAAGAGAGCATGAAATTAGCTCCATTGCAGAAGATAAATGCTTCTGCACCCATATCTGTTTTCTCCACGATAGCATGAGGTTTTCTAATCGCGTAAGGTTCTGGGAGCTTCCGAAAAGCTACCTTACCAGACATACCTGGTAAGTTTGAAAAGATGATTATCTTAGTTATAAACCAATTATTATATCCAACCTGTCTTAATGGTGACAATTTTATTTCCCTCTAGATGTAGCGCCCTTTCCCTGAACGGGCATTCTGGACTGATGAGGGCATCAGTCCCTACATCGAAGCGGGGTTGGAAAACCCCGCCTATCGTTATTCATGAACTCGATTACTGAGGCTCGATACTAATGTTTGCTCTTAGAGTATGCTTTGAACCAGGGGCCGGTTTAGTCTTTTCAGTAGGGTGATCGGCAAACCATGGCCAGCTTATTGGAATTCCACCAAGTATTGCCTTTCCGGATTCGAAGCTGGAATGTCCACTAAGAAATAAAACATCCTCTTGACCATTAGGTTTATAGGAGGTGACTTGCGCGCCGTGTAAGAATACATTCGCATCAGCATGTCCATTATTTATCTCGGCCACAGTCAATCCGCCAGGACCTCCTTTAAACGTCATTCTGTCGGGAATCCCAAATCGTTTATTCAGATCATCTATTGAATTCATTTCTATTTATTATTTTTGATAAATTGGATTAATACTCTTATCGGCGCATAGGTTCAAACAGTTTTTATATAATCAACATACAACCTGCAGCAAGCTGAGGTGAATTCGACGGTTAAATCGGCATTCCAAAAATTGCGTTAAGAAAATCAGGCACGAAGACGTGAAAAAAAATTTGCGGGTTGGGGTTGAATTTAAAATTTTTAGTCATTTATGTCATCCCCGAGGATTCCCCGATCAAGGATCTCGAGGACAACCACTCAATAAAGGCATCCTCGTACAGGCGTAACTGGGGATCGAGCCCTATTGTCATCCCCGAAATCGGTAGTCGGGGATCCAGAAACGAAGATATGGATTCCCGCTAACAATCCGCGGGAGACAAGATACAAGATATTAAGATTGCTTGAATTTCGGAGTCTATCCTGAGTAAATAGAAGGGCAAATTTCGCAATGACCCGAAGATCGGGAGCCATAGCGCTTATAGCGTAATCCCTCTAGCTACAGCGTATTATAAAGCTCAATCGCCTAATCGATAATTGAAAATGGACAGAATCAACCCTATGTAGTTAAAATAAATTTGATTCAAGGAG
>DASWID010000179.1 GCA_036397855.1 Thermodesulfobacteriota bacterium
GAGGACGAAAAGGGTACGGTCAGAGAGGGTCCAAGCAGAGAAGCCCTGATGTGGGAATAGCCATTTCCGTCGCCCCACCTCGCATCATGATCATAATGGATACCCTTTGGTGCAATCCTCTCTATGGCTGCCTGAAAATCCCTTAACGCTCCTTCCTCATATTCAATTGTTGTAACACCTGCCGTAGAACCAGGCACAAATATCGTCACTATTCCCGATGAAATGCCGGAATCCCTCAGCACCTTTGTAACTTTCCCCGTTATATCAATTAAATCAGAATCTCCGGAAGTCTTCAGACTAAAATCAAAGGTTTCAACCACCATTTTATCCTTCTCCTATAGAAGCTTCAGCTGGGAGGGTTTTTCAAGAGGCTTAGCATTGAACCCCCTCCTCTTAAGACTCATAGAAAACTCAACACCGAAACCGTTTACAACATACACTTCCTTGGGCTTTACAATTTCAACAAACTTAATTAGCTCATCAAAACCCGCATGATTACTGAGTGGAAAGGCTTCGTCAGCACTAAATGCCGATTTTACAGAAACCCTATCCAATGCCCACCCTATTGCCACTCCGATTCGCTTATCTTCAATGGTTTCAAGTTCGTCAGAATCTCTAGCAAATAGGGGCAACAGTAATACTTTATTTTCGATCTTCATAGGATCAAAACTCTCATAGTTCAAAAAATCAATACCGAATTCCTCATAAATCTTAATCACATCGAATATGGATTTATGAAGACTCAGATTATATCCCTCACGGCCCAACATCTTAGCTAAATCCTGCGCACTCCCCAAATGATTTACCAAGATTACGGGTGCATGACCAGATGAAAAAGAGTCATCTATAAAAGCCCTAATAGAGTCCATTACCTCTTCTGCGGGAGGAAAAATGTAGTTGGGTAAGCCATAGGTGCATTTAATCACAAGTATGTCACAATGCTTAGGTACAACCTGCTCGGAGGTTTCACTTGATCTTAGCCTAAGATCACCCGTATAAACTACCTTTTTGCCATCGAAATCTACCGAGATCTGAGAAGATCCAAGCATTGCCCCAGAAGGTAATAGCTCGACCTGAACCCTTCCAAGCGAAAATGGCCGATTAAAAGGACAAGCCAGAACGACGGAATTTCTTATTTTTTTCCCTAAAAGTCTTATAGTCTGTGGTGTCGCTATTATCTTTTTATGGGGCCCAAATTTATTAAAACCGGCGCTTGATATAAACGACAACGGCGCCTTTCTTTTAGAATCGAACCAGAGATCAGTCTTTTTTAGATGAATGCCATCTTTATACTCGATCATCTCTTTTCGATTAGTCTAAGGCCAGTCGGAGAATTTGCAAGTTTATTTTTCCTGAACGAGTTAATTTTTCAAATCGATCTATACAGGGGCAGCTTTCTCGCGATAGACCTGAAAGGAGAGCCGCCTCGTCTTGCGCTTGCGGCTCTCAATTCTTATGGCAGGAATATAAGAAACGCAAAAAACAGGAGCGTTTACAACTACAGATGTTAAGTAATTCGAGGACAGTTTTTTAGATCTTAAATGGGCATTCAAAAAATTGCCAAAATCAATTCCGGAAGCGTTAAAAAAAGTGACAATCATTACTGTCATCTCGAAGGAACAGAGTGACTGAGAGAACTAATTAATTATAGCAATAGATATCTCGCATTCGCTCGATACGCAAGCGTTTTTTGTCAGCCCTTGATTTTTGTTTCTTTGTATCAAGACAAAGAAAATAATATCAAGACCTCCCGGAGGTTGTTTATACAAAGGCGCCTTTTGTAAAAATTGGGGCTCTTCTATCTTTTCTAACCGTGTTGATAGCGTTGCACTTTCAGACTGTCGCTTTTCTCACGCATGCAATAACCGTCATAAAGGGCCTGCATCCGTAGCAAAAAATCCATATTGACATCAAAAGCCTTTTCCATGCGCAGGGCCATTTCCGCCGACAGGCTGGATTTCCCGTTGACGAGATCATTCAGTGTTGCCCGTCGCACGTCCAGCACTTTGGCCGCAGTGGTGATAGTCAGACCAAGCGGCTCCAGCACCTGACGCCGGATAAATTCGCCCGGATGCGATGGTTTCATTCCGACCTTAATCATCAGTGATAATCCTCCAGATCAAGTCTGTAAATTTCATCGGCTTTAACCTCAAAGACTATGCGCCAGTTGCCGGTGAGCGTTATGCTCCATTGGCCCTTTCGATCGCCATGCAACTTGTGAAGTCTCCATCCCGGCAGCGCCGGTATGTCCTCAACATTCTGTGCGGTCAAAAGGGCGGAAACGATATCCCTGATTTTCTCTACCTTCGCCGACGGCAATCCGCTGGGATCGTCGTTCTCGATAAATCGTCTGAGCCCCTTATGGCGAATGCTCTTGAGGTTCATAATTCATAGTACGGTAATACCGTACGCCTGTCAAGTGTTATTTTTCTGATAGCGCCTTTTGTAAAGAGTGGGATTCTCTGTATAAAGCTTTGGGTTTAGTAACAGATTGGTGACGCATATTTTGCTGCAACCTTTTGCAGCATATCAACTGGGAAAATCTATACAGAATTGGCACTTTGGAGTAAATGACAGTAGGAAAGTTTTATGCATAAAATTGGTTTATTATATACTGGATGTTATATTTGTAGGGCAACGGTTTGCAGTATAACACCCTATATGGGATACTATGCTCTATGCTGCATTGTCGCAGCCTAATTAATAGTTGGAGCTACAGAGAGAACAACCAAAACCTTGGTGGTCTGAATGCGGGACTGTCCATTGGGGTAAACTAAATCCCGCAAATAGGGAGGTGCATAATGGATATAGTAAGATGGGATCCGTGGCGAGAGATTGCGGACAAGTTCGACCGCTACACGAGAGCGGTGGGGCAACCTCCGGCTGGAAGCCAAGAGGTCATCGCAACAGGGGACTGGGCTCCCCGGGTAGACATCGCTGAGACCGACGAAGCATTCGTGATCAAAGCGGAGATTCCCGAGGTCAATAAGGAGGATGTCAAAGTTACTGTAGACAATGGTGTCCTGACGATTCGGGGAGAGAGAAAACAGGAAAAAGAAGAGAAGGGGAAAAAGTTCCATCGAGTCGAGCGATACTACGGGAGCTTCGCCCGTAGCTTTACGTTGCCTGACAATGTCGATGAAACTAAAATTAAGGCTTCGTTCAAGGATGGCATGCTGAATCTCCAGATTCAAAAGACTGAGAAGGCAAAACCGAAAGTCATCGAGGTCATAGTGGAGTAAAAAGACAGAAGCTCCAACCATCGGCTGAACGCGGACTCGGAAAAGCCCTGTGCCCGTTTCATTAGACGTTTCTTTAAACTAATCAAACACTTGGTCCTGCTGCCTAACTACTTAATTATAAGAAAAGTCGTCATATATAAAACGCAGGCTGTTTATCTCACCTAGATGATTAAGATTTAAAATTCTTTTTCCATATCGTCTGTTATCAAACCGCCTTTTGTAAAGAGGGTGGATTCTTTTTCTCGATATCGGCTTGCCGATAAAATATTTACCCAGTATTGGTAATTTTGTTTCGAAGGGGATTAAACAAAGCTGTACTTATTATGCAACAATTTGC
>DASWID010000180.1 GCA_036397855.1 Thermodesulfobacteriota bacterium
AGCTTAAAAAAGCGGAGGTAAGAACAATTCAAAAAAAATAAGATGAAGATATTAGAAAATTTTCGCATTTGAGTGACTACGATAATGAATGATCTCAGAGAAAAATAATTCAATTTTTCATGCCAGCCACCCTTTTGTTCTATCTAAGGCTCATAGAGTCTATGAGAAAGCTGAGTGATTACGATCAAGGGTTTCTAACTGATGACCCTAAAATTGATGGAACAATTAATGTAAATTATTGTCAAAGTACATGAGGGAAAAAGATCATATAATAACAGACCAAGACTCCACACTGGTAAGTCTGTGCCAAAAAAAAGATTTAGCCGCTTTTGAAGAACTGGTGAGGAAGCACCAGCAGAAAATGTTGAATATTGCTTATAGAATGATCGGAAACTATGAGGAAGCTTGCGACGTTGTACAGGATGCCTTCGTCTCTGCTTATAAAAATATAAAGAGTTTTAAAGGTATATCCAAGTTCTCTACTTGGCTTTCAGTTATAGTGATTAACCATTCAAAAAAAAGCCTAAAGAAGTTAAAATCTCAACATTATCGTGAATCCGTGTCCGTATACAAGACTGTTAATATAGGTCATAACCAGATCTCAGTTGATCCCCCTTCAAGCGGTCCCCTTCCTGATGAAGTTATCGAGAGGGAGAACATACAAGAGAAGTTGCAGTTATGTCTAGACCGTCTTGAAAATGAATTCAGGGAAGTAGTCGTCCTAAGAGATATTCAGGGATTCTCATATAAAGACATAAGTCGAACGCTTACTATTGCGGAAGGCACCGTTAAATCCAGACTTTTTAGGGCAAGAGTCCTTTTGAAAAACTGCTTAAAGAGGTTTTTAGGAGTCATATAGATGAAAGATAAGAACGCTCTTACGATGGAAGAAAAACTTGCAGCTTATATCGAAGGCACTCTGTCTGAAGAAGAAAAGGCCATAATTGATGGGCAACTAAAAGAGTCTGAAGAAATGAGAGAGTCACTCTCTGATCTCAGAAAAACCATTCAAATCTTACAGGGCGCTGAGAAGGTAGAGACACCTAAATTATTCACTGAGCAGATTATTTCAAGGGTCAGAGAAGAAGCCCTGCAAAAAAAGGGAATGTTCGAACGATTTTTTTCCCCACTCCACACAAAATTACCAATACAGGCCTTTGCTGCAATCTTCTTAGTGGCGCTCTCTATTTTTATATACAAAGCCTACAAACCAGAGCTTGATAGAATCCGCTCTAATCAGGCAGGTATTCCTACTCAAAAGCAGCCACAACCTGAAGAGATTTGGGGAGATATAAAAATAACTGCGTATGTAAAGGACATCGATATTGCTAACAAAGAGACTCAGACAACTATCACAAACCTGGGCGGAATAATTTTAAGAAAGCAATCTTTCGAGGGTAAGAATATCCTCTTTGTATTACTCGATTTAAAACGTGTCAACGAACTCTATGAAGGATTAAAGCCAATTGGAGAAGTTGAGGAAGAAGGAGAATTAAGAAAAGTCAAAGGTGATGTAAAAATCAAGATTGAGATTTTGAAAAAATAGCCCACCATCAAGCACATATGGTGCCTGCATTCTTACTATCTCCCTCAAATCTATTTCTTGTGAATTCACACCCCTTAATAGTCAGTTAATTATTCCCCTTTTTACAATCACCCAACAGAATACAACTCTATTCATTATCAGTATTCATTAATCCTTCTATAAATGCTAAGACTATTCCGAAATATTCCGTGATCCTGACCCACCATTAAAAATTCGGGAACATTTCTAGAACCTTTTTTCTCTAATCTAATAACCTGAGAGTTCGAAAAACAGGATCAAAATGAAATGGAAGGAGGTGATGTCATTTGCTCTATGCGAAAGTGATATAATCGCCAACACATCAAAATTATCAAAACTCTAAAACTGAGGAGGAAACGAAAATGAAGGAACCTAAATTCTATGAATTCGGTTCTCGCATAAAACTTAATCATAAAAGGAGGTATAGAACGATGAAAAGATTTCTATGTATCTTTATATTAACATTTTTTTTATTTATCGCTGGGATAAATGAGGCTTATACTGACCCCTTCGCTGTAGTATCTAATGAATTTGACCTTACAATTAACACAATTGACCTAGGCACGAATCCGCCAACGGTCTTTGGGCCCTTTCTTGGTGGACAGTTGGGTGGTACGGGCCCCTTACAGGATGTTGCAACAACCCCTGATGGTAATTTCGCCCTGGTAGGTAACAGCGGCGCACAAACTGTCTTTCGAATTGACGTATCAGACCCTAAAAGTCCAACCTTGGCAGGCTCGATAAACATAGGATTAGGTTCGGTTGATGGAGAAATTGACATTGCTATCGCCCAAAATGGGCAGTTTGCTTTGACTGTAGGAGGTATGGAGAACCAGATCGCAGTTATTGACCTTTCAACTTTTACTCTCACAACAACATACACCCTTACTACCCCTGATTCAACTACAGGGTGTATCGCTATCGCACCTGATAATCAAACGGTGATTGTCTGTGATACCTTTAATAACAGAATCATTTTTGGACCTATAGATCCATCTTCAGGACTAACATCGGAAACTACTCTGGCAGCAGGGAATAGCCCCATTAACGCAGCTGTCTCTCCCGATGGCCAGACTGTTTTAGTGGCTAATTTCGCTGATTTATTTTTTGGCGTACCAGATGATACTGTAAGCGTTTACAGTATAACGGGTCCTGGTATGGTAGTGGCTGGAACTACACCCTTTGTCTCAGGGCTTCCAGGATTCCAGCAATCGATCGCGTTTTCTCCCGATGGGGATATGGCCTATGTGGTTTCAGTTCCCCCTTCTCCAAGCCAACTTTCCGAGCTGCGAATAAATGGACCCGGGGACGTTTCTCTTGGACCTGGAGTGGCAAATTTATTATCAGAATACAATGGTGGATTCTTTGGAGTCGATGTTGTTGGCGTAACTCCCGACGGACTCTTTGCTCTTGTTGGTAATAATTTTGATGCTGTTACTCCGTCCCCTGATGTTAGGTTAGTAAACCTTTCTGACTTTACGGTTACTAATATCGACACAGACAGCGACATACCTGTCGGCATTGGTATTATTCGTGCTGCCGTGACTCCGACTCCGACTCCAACACCAACACCAACGCCGACACCGACACCAACGGCTACACCAACACCCACACCAACACCCACACCTACCGCCTCGCCGACGACTACACCAACGCCGACACCAACACCCACACCAACTTCTAAACCCCGTAGCAAGGGCAACGGATGCTCACTCAGTGATTCAGCACAGATTGGAATAGGCTTAGCTAATGTTCTAATCCCTTTAATTCCAGCTTTTGCAATCGGCTTAAGAATGCGTAGAAGGAACAGAAGAGCTTCATGAGGAGGTGATGTCAATTGATTGTATCTAAGATTAGACAAGAACCCGTAAGTTAACTTAATCAAAACAAGGAGGAAACTAAAATGAAAAGAATGTTTAATATCATCAAACCTCGACTATCCACGGATGAGAAGAACGTTACAACCGAAGGTGGTAACAAGTATTTGCAAGTTGCAGTGACAGTGGTAGTGGCCGTCTTGTGTTCTATGATGCTGGGAACAATGGCTTTTGCCAAAGCCCCACCCAACGATGATTTTAACAAGGCGACAGTGGTCACTCAGCTACCTTTTACTGATTCCATCAACACGAGTGAAGCGAGGACGGCGCGCAACGACCCAGATTGCTCTGGGCAAGGACCGACAGTTTGGTATTCATACACTCCTGCTGCGGACATGCTGATTGAGGCTAATACCTTTGGAAGCGACTACGATACAACCTTGTCCGCATACATATTAGACCAGGGTCAGCTCATCCAGATCGCTTGTAATGACGATTGCTCGTCGTTGCAATCAGCTATTCTCATTGATGCTTCTACCGGTGAGACAGTGTTCTTCATGGTTGGATCTTTTGCTAGTGGGCCAGGCGGTAACTTGGTATTCAATGTCAACCTACCTCCCCCTCCGCTTCAGATCAACCTGACGCTCGATCCAGTTGGTTCGGTCTCGCCATCAACTGGGGTTGCTACCATCAGCGGCACGGTTACCTGCTCAAAACCTGCGGCTGTTAGCGTTTTTGGCAATCTAACTCAACTTTTTGCTCGACACGTAATTATCAGCGGGTTTCTCTTTTCGTTCTTCGAATGTTCAGGTGAAACAACTTGGAGTGCTCCCGTATTTAGTGATAACGGTCTCTTCTCAGCGGGGAAAGCCAGTGCTTCTGCCAGTGCTGACGCGTTCGCAATAGGCGGCTCTTGCTTCGACTCCGCATTTGACTTCGTAGAACCTACAAATGTGATGCTAAAAGGTTTGAAGTAGTGGCCAGCTTTTCCGCATGGCTGGGAATAGGTCCACGGCACAGTTCAACAAGGCTTATTCCATTCTAGTGGATAGACTTCACAAATTAACATATGGGAGGGGAAGTGGATGTCTATCAAGGAAAGGAGCAGAGAGCAAAAAGAGACCTGGCTATAAGCCTGCACCCCTTTGCAATGGTGGTGGTATTGCTAGAAATCAAACTCATTGTTACTAACTAAGGAAAAAAGTAAAGGAAGGCGGGTCAAAATGAAGGTATTTGAGTTCGCGGCGTTTGACTCATCTGGCAAGAAGAAATTTGGTACCGTAAGCGCTCGGAGCCTATTGCAAGCTAAAAGGAAGATACGGCAAAGAGGGTTCTAATTACTTTCAATTAAAATTGATGACCTCTCGGTTTCTTACACTCGAGATTCTTCCTCACTTTTTAAAGAGCTCAAGGAATTCTTCTTTTCTGGTGAAAGGATTAATATTTACAAATGATGGGGAATAAGCTCTTCCAAAGAAAGTGATGCCATTTTAACACCCCAGATTATCTACCAATCTTCAAAATTTCCCTTGACTAGAGCCTTTGACACGGTCTATAATCACGCCTGAGGGATAAACAAAGGTGATAGATGGGGGATGGTTATGTTATGAGAATACCTGAAAATTATACTAACCAGTCCTTACGCTCCTTCAACTAATCTTCCCCTATTAAAATGAAATTAACCAGAGAGAGATTATTAAGGAATTGGGCCTATTATAATAACTCGATTTCTTATATGCATTGGAAGGCCTTAAATAAAGGTTGACGATTCAGATGGTGGAGAGCGTAGTAATAAGAATTAAAGGTCTGTCTCTTAAGATTAAGATAGTTCTTCTATCTCTAATTATTCTCTCTTGCAGCGCTGTTGGAGGATTCCTGGCATTTCTTTTATCCGGTCCCGGCGGTTTACCCATAATTCCGGCGCTTATTGCCCCCGGTGGTAGACAGCTCGTAGTAACATCGAGTCATCCTTTAGTTAGATTCTTCTCTGAACCCCAAGTCGCAGTAGCCACACCCGATAACTCTAAAGTTTACGTTACTAACCTAAGGAGGGACTCGGTATCGGTAATAGATGTATTTACCAATAGAGTCATTACAGAGATACCTGTTGGTAGAGGACCCTCTGCTATAGCCGTAACCCCGGATGGTTCCAAGGCTTATGTAAGCAAGGAAGGTAGTCTTCCTGCCGAACCAGGGAATACTGTGTCGGTGATAGATATAAATACGGACAGGGTCATGTCCACAGTCACTGTGGGGCTTCTCCCCGTCGCTATATCAATTACCCCCGATGGTTCTAAGGCTTATGTCGCTAATTCCGGTAGCGTTACAGTGTCGGTGATAAAAATATCAGAAGACAGAGTTAGTGCTACAATAAACGTCGGATTTGACCCTGTTGATATAGCTATAACGCCCGACAACTCTAAGGCCTATGTAGCTAATCTATTGAGCAATTCTGTCTCCGTGATAGATGTACAGAAGAATAAAGTCATTAGAACGATAAATGTTGGTGCCGGACCCGCTGATATATCAATAACCCCGGATGGCTCAAAGGCCTATGTAACTAACACGGATAGTGATACGGTGTCGGTGATAGATATATCCGAAGATAAAGTGACCAGAACAATCTCCGTTGGATTCAGCCCCCTCATAGTCGCCATAACCCCCGATGGCTCGAAAGCCTATGTTACCAATAAAGTCAGTGACTCTGTCTCAGTGATAGGTGTATCAAATGACACAGTAATAAAAACGATCGCCGTTGGCAATATACCAATCGCTATAGGGATAACGCCGGATAGTTCCAAAGTATACATAGGTAATTGCAGTTGCGGTCTAGCTGTACTGGACAGGCCCGATACGGTATCTGTGATAAGCGCATCTACAGATGAGATTATCTCAACAATACCTGTCGGATTTGGACCCCTTGGTCTGGCAATAACCCCAGATGGCTCTAAGGTTTACGTGCCTAATGCTAATAGCAGCACAGTATCAATAATAAATGTATCTACCGACCAAGTCGTTGCTACAGTATCAGTCGGCTCTGGGCCTGCCGCTGTGACAATAGCGCCGGACGACACGAAGGTTTATGTGAGTAATTTTAACAATCCTGATAATCCAGGAAACACAGTATTAGTAATAGATGTTGGGACGAACACGATTATCGATGAAGTGATTGTTGGCCTAGGGCCTACGGGTATGGCAATAACACCTGATGGGACTAAGCTATATGTTGCGAATTTCGGTAGTATCTTTGAACCAGGCAATTCAGTATCTGTAGTAGATGTGGCAACGAATAGTGTTATCGATGAAGTGAATGTTGGAATCGGCCCAATCGCTATAGCAATAACCCCGGATGGCTCCAGAGTTTACGTGGCCAATTTTGGTAGCAGGAACTCACTCGGTGATACTGTAACGGTGATCGACGTAGCAACCGAAACGGTTAGTGATGAAATAAATGTTGGAGATGGACCTGCAGGCATTGCCATAACCCCGGATGGTTCTACAGCTTATGTTACTAATTTAGGTGGTGTCGATGACCCTCCAGATTCCCAAGCAGGCGGTACGGTATCGTTGATAGATATAGCAACCGACCAGGTTATCGATGAGGTAACTGTTGGTACCGGACCCCTTGGTATAGCACTAGCACCAGATGGTTCCAAGGCTTATGTTACCAGTTTCGGCAGTATTACCTCTCCGGGTGCTTCCGATCCAGGCAACATAGTGTCGGTAATAAACGTGGGAACAAACACAGTTATCGATGAAGTAACTGTCGGATTCGGACCCGCCGGTGTGGCAACAACACCAGATGGTTCAAGAATTTATGTTAGTAATTTGGATACCGGTAATGAGGTATTCGGCGGCTTAGGAGCGCTTAGTGACGCCGGTAACACGGTGTCAGTAATCGACGCTGGATCAAACGAAGTTGTATCGACTACCGAAGTAGGGAATAGACCCTTTGGGATCGCAATAACGAATGATGGAACGAAGGCTTATGTAGCGAATTATTTGAGCGGTACAGTGTCAGTGATAGATGTATCCACAAACTCGGTTATTGCCACGATACCTATTACTGAACCTGAAGATGAACTCTTAGCTGGCAGATTAGAAATCAAATAATTTTTTGCGGGGGGCGACGATATTTTGAAATCAAATTTGTTAAACGCCAAACTTTTCCTCCCGCTTATGGGTTTAGTGGGCGATTCTTTTTTGGAGAGCCCGCAGACTCGGGTTAAATGGCAGCTACAGGGTTCGCCGAATAGGAATCCGATCATCCTGAGCTCGTCGAAGGATGTTTCTTTTAGACTATATGAAAATCATTCGTCCATAGACCCTTCGATAAACTCAGGGCTCAGGTCAAACGGTTTTACAACCATTTCAAGAAACTGTTTTGCACTAAGCCGAAGGTGGAAAAGCAGATTTGGTCTTTTAATGATTTTTGTTATTACCATCTTATCGACCCTTACCCTCGTGCCAGGTTGTGGCGCAGGTGGAGAAAGTAGTGGAGAATCCCCAGTTGCTCCTAGTAATCGGAAGATATTTGTTGCTAATGTTTTCGGGAACATAATCACGGTTTTTGATGCCAACGACAGCGGGAATGTTGCCCCTGTAAGAGGCATCGGGTCAGACACGGGGCTGTTTTTACCATCAGGATTATTTGTAGATACGGAAAATAATGAGATATTTGTAACCAACCTCGACAATGACACAATCACAGTATACGAGAGAACAGATGCAGGGAATGTTTCTCCTAAAAGAACGATAGGGGGACCAAATACAGGCCTTTTCGGACCAGTACGAATATTTGTTGACACGAAAAATGACGAGATATTCGTCATAAATTCGTTCTTTGATGATAGCGTCGATCCGATTGAAACTTTTAGTTCGATCACGGTATATGGAAGATTAGATGAAGGAAATGTCTCGCCTAAAAGAACTATCGAAGGTCCAAATACCAGCATTGTTGTACCGGCTGGCATATATGTCGATACCAAAAATGATGAGCTCTTCATCACCAACCAACTTGGTAATACTGGGGTCCTAGTATTTCGACGAACGGATGATGGAGATGTCCCGCCTCAAAGAATTATAAACATATCAGAGCTAACGGATGAGGGCATATCTTTTTTCCCAAGATCGCTATACGTGGATGTAGAAAATGGCGAGATACTTGTTGGCCTCTCGGCTGTCTTTTCCCCGCTCTTGCCACCGCCATCGAATATAGAGCCAATTTTTGAAAACAGAATCAACGTATATATGAGAACAGATGAAGGGGATGTTACACCTTTAAGAACCATAGAAGGATCCAATACTGGGCTCAACGAACCAGAGGGGATATCCGTGGATGGAAAAAGTAACGAAATATTTGTCTCTAACTTCTTCAATAATACGGTCACAGTGTATGGTAGAACAGATACAGGGAACGTCCATCCCATAAGAACCTTATCTATAGTTGACTCAAACAGCGCAGGCGCTCTCCTCGACAGGGGAATGCTGACAAATTTATTCTTAGATACAGAGAATAACGAGCTATTTGTGACAAATCTGAATAACACGATCCTAGTTTATAGAAAAACAGATGAGGGAGAAGCTCTTCCCCTGAGAATTATAGGAGCAAATACGGGTCTTTTAAATCCAAAGTGGATATTCGCAGATACGAAGAATAACGAAATATTTGTGAGTAACTTTTCTAGTCGCCTGATTACAACATATGGATTAACAGATGAAGGGAATGTCGCACCTCTAAGGACCATATCCCAGGGAGAAGCAGATCAGACCGGGATCTTTGTGGCTACTGAACGTAACGAGATATTGGTAAACATATTTAGTCTTCCTTTTGCTATCACGACGTTAAGGAGAACCGATGAAGGCAATGTTGCTGCCTTAAGAATCATTGGCGGTGCCAATACAAGGCTTTTTGAATCAGAAGGTCTATATGTAGACTTGGAGAATAATGAGATATTTGTAACTAATGGAGCCGATATTAATATCCCAGGAGAAATCACAGTATATAGAAGGAGGGATTCAGGTGACGTTACACCCTTAAGAATTATATCCGGGCAGAATACGGAACTTTTACGCCCGCTTGGAATATTCGCAGATGCAGAACATGATGAACTATTTGTCACTAACCCATTTGACGACAAAATTTTAATATATCGTAGAGCGGACGACGGAAATGTTTCACCCATAAGGACTATAGAAGGGCCAAATACTAGGCTTTTTGCACCACTAGGAATCTTTGTAGATATAGAACAAGATGAGATATTTGTGACTAACGCCGCTGATAGAATCACAGTGTACAGGAGAACTGACGAAGGGAATGCAACTCCTTTACGAACCATAGAAGGACCAGCGACCAGGCTCGCTATACCATGGGGGATATTCGTAGCCGACTCACCTTAGATGGGAAGAGCATGAATAAAACCCATCTTCAAGAAATCATTATTAATTACATAGCGACTCTCCTGCTTTTATCGTTTTTTCTAGGTGCATGTGTAGCGGTAAAGCAGACTGATATAGAAATCAACGATGAACGTGTATTCCAAACTATCAAAGAGGGCGCGGAGCTCTATAATAAAGGGAAATATGACGAATCCTTAGAGAAGCTCTCTCAAGCTGAGAAAGAGTCTACTTTAACTCAGGATAAAATAAGAATCGCAGAAATTTTATCCAAAGGGGGCTTTGCACTCCTCGGGAAAAAACTGTTCAATAAGGCACTCTCATATTATGACCGCTCTCTAGAAATTAATAGTACTTTGGGTAATAAGCCCGGACTGATTAATGACTATAGTTACATAGGGAAAATATATACAGACCTTGGAAAATACGAAGAGGGAATTGAATCCATTCAGGAAGCCATAAGAATACAGAGGGAGTTAAAAGATAAGGCTGGGATAGCTCACAACCTAAATAACGTTGCCAACTTATATAGCTATCTCGGAAACTACCGGGAATCGATCAGGCTTTTAACCGAAGCCCTTGGAATCGGTGAGGAGATTAAAGATTCAAATCAGACTGCAAAGACACTCGTTAATCTAGCTACTATTCATTTCCGATTGAGACACTATCAGGAGTCCATCGAATACCTAAACCGTGCTTTTAAGATTGCCGATGAAGCAAAAGAAGAGAATCTAAAAGCCTACTCCCTTAATGTGATAGGTGTTGTCTATAGAGAGCAGGGCAACTATGAAAAGGCTTTGGACAATTACCAGAGGGCATTAGAAATTAATATGAAACTAGGTATTAAGTCTGAGATTGCTACAAATCTCAGCATCATAGGAGAACTCTATAAAGAGTTGGGACGTTACGACGATGCCCTCCGATATTTTGAAGATTCGCTACGTATGACTGAAGAACTCCAGGACCAACTAATGACTGCAATAACTATGAGTTACATTGGAGAAGTAAGATTTAAACAAGGGAATCACGGAGAAGCCCTTAGCCTCTATAACGAATCTTTAAGTGGTTTTAAGAAACTCGGCGTCAAAGATAGAATAGCAAGGAGCTTTAATCATATCGGCTACGTAGAAGGGGAAATGAAGAAATGGGACGCTGCAACTCGGAACTTTGATCAGGCAATATCAATCTATAAAGACTTGGGAGACCGTGAGTGGATTCATGTTGCTCTCTTTGGGAAAGGAGTTTATTTAGAGGAAAAGGGCGATATGGCTTCAGCCGAAAAGAGCTACAAAGAAGCCGTGGACGTTTTTGAATCAATTAGAGAGGATGTTGTAGGAGGGGAGGAAGGTCAGCAAATATTCAGCGACGTGAACGTAAAGATTTATGAAAAGCTCGTATCTCTGCTTATAAGACAGGGAAAAACGGAGGAGGCTCTCGAGTACATTCAAAGAAGCAGATCAAAATCCCTTCGTGATAACCTACGAAAGAGTGGTATTAGTTCCTTTGATGACAATGTTCGGGGTCAGCTTAGAAGATATGATGAACTTTCAAAACGAGAGGCTTCTATAAACTATGAGCTTCTCAGGGAGAAATCAAGATTATCGCCTAATCGGGAGAAGATAGACAACCTGTCACGGACCCTGGCAAAGACACGGGAGGAGTTTGATCAGGTAATCTCACGGCTAAAAGAAGATTACCCGAGAGCGTATGGTGTACTCGGCATATCACCACCGAATTTGTCGATTCTAAGAGAAGAGGGGGGACTTCCCCCGAACTTCACCATGTTGCAGTACTTCATTACAGAAGATGAATGTTATATTTTTACGGCCAGCCGATCCGGTATAACGGTTAAAAGTATCTCCATAAAAAAAGAAGAGTTGAATAGAATGGTGTCTGATTTTAGAAGATTGATTTTTGAAAGGTCTCCTTCTGGGGCACACAGGCTAAAGTTCACCTCAGATAATACTGCTAAAGATAAAAACCTCCTTGACGAACTCTCTTTAGGCTTATACAACATTCTTGTAGAACCGGTAAAAGAAGATATAGGAGACTCACAAATAGTAGGTATTATTCCTTTCGGAATTCTTAACTACCTACCCTTTCAGGCTTTATCCGAGCAAAAGGCAAATGGCGGATTAGAATTCTTTCTTGAACAAAAAAGTCTAGTTTATTTTACAAATATTGACCAACCAGGCCTAGCAGTAAGAAATGGAAAAGCGAAAAGTTTCGAAAACATAATTGCCTTTGGGAATCCGGACCTTAAGGATCCGAAGCTAGACCTTCCATATTCTAAGAAAGAGGTTCAGGCTATAAAGGATTTATTCCCGAGTGCCCTCGTATTTTTAGAAGGGGAAGCCACTAAAGATAACTTTAAGAAAAATTGGGACAAATACCCGAGAGTCCATATGTCTGCCCATGTGGTATTGAATGATGAAGGTCAATTTATCTTACTTGCCCCGTCCGATACAGGCAAAATCTCTACGACCGACATTACAGAGCTGACACCAGCAGAAAACATCGATTCCGTTGTACTTTCGGCTTGTAGTACGGCTATAGACCCTTTTCAAACAGATCCATCAGGCACCCAGCTTGCCACACTAGCGTTTGCTTTTGCCTGGGTGGAAGTTCCATACGTGATTGCAACGCTCTGGGACATAAGCGATCAGGGTACCGCTACTCTAATGAGGGATTTTTACAATAACCTTAAGGATGGGAAACCCCTGTATATAGCTTTTCGTGAGGCTCAGATCGATATGATTCAGAGACACGATAAATACTCTCATCCTTATTACTGGGCTCCTTTCGTATTGTTTGATAACTGGATGTAGTTAATTGAGAATACCCTGCAGTTGCTGCAATTGTTTGGATACGAGGGGATTAGTTTTAACTCATTCGTGCTTGCTAAAACACTACGCCGATCCCATAAGTTCTAATCTTCACTCAAGTCGATGAAAGACCAGCCCTGAAAGAACCTTTGGATAGAAATATGTTGTTTTGTGGGGCAACTTTTCATCCGCTAAGACTACTTCAAATATATCCAAGGCTGTAAGCGGAGGGAGAATAAAGCCAAGTACATATTGCCCACTTTTAACAAGCTCAGATACTTCCTTTATAGACTTTGTATAAAATATTTCCGATTTCTCTTCGGTAATTATCTCTTCAAGCACAACGTTATGTAGGAGCATCACCGCTAAATTCTTATACGATTCCGGAAAAAGGTTCTTGGGCGAAACCTTAATAACACTCTCAGTGTCTTTTGTCACCATGAGAAATTCCCGATGACCGATGGATGAGACGGCTTCATTAAAATCAATTCTCTTTATATTAAACCTCTCGCCTATTTTCTGAATGAAATTTTCTAGATCCAGGGAGTCGAGATTTTTTAAAACCCTGTGAGTAGGGTTGATCAAAAGTCCATCATCTTCAGCACGAGAGAGATACATCATCACGTATTCATATGGCCGCTCGCCAGACCCGGTACCCGGATCTTTCGTCTTTAGATTTCTATACTCGAGGGCTGTTTCATAACGATGATGCCCATCCGCAATTAGGAGATTACAATCTGACATCCTTGTTTTTATTTTCGATATTAAATCTTGGTCAGAAATCTTCCAGAGCCAATTCCTTACGCCATCTTTGTATAGGGAATCAATCAAGGGTCCATTTATACGTTTGTCTATATCCTTTTCTATCAACCCTTCAGGATCAGAATAAATAGAAAAAACTGGGCTTAGGTTCGCCTTGCATGCCAGCGTTAGCTTCAACCTGTCCATCTTGGGTTTGGGAAATGTCCTTTCGTGAGGCAGAATAATCTTCGTGGAAAAATCCTCTATCCTGACAGCAGCAATAAATCCCCTTCGCCTAATCTGTTTCCCATCTATATTAAATTCCTGGTGATAGGGATAAATTGAGGGCTCGGTATCCTGAATTAGAACATTATCAGAAATCCAATTTCTAAAGGTTTCACCGGCTTCAGAGTATTTCTTTTCACCATCGCACTTAGAAAGGATTAGGCGAACTACATTATAAGGACTTACACGGTAAAGCTCTTCCTGTTCTTCTCTACTAATTACATCATAAGGAGGGGCAAGAACCTTTATTACATCGTCAATTTTCTTTGGATTGTAACGAAAGCCGCGAAACCCGGTTACAACAGACATTAAAAAAATTCCTCAATCAATTCTCTACTAATCTCACCCTCCCTGATAATCGATGGTGGAGATTTTGTCAAATCAACTACGGTAGAACCCTTTGACGGGTGTAGAGTACCCGAATCAATTATAAGGTCAACCTTAGAGTTAAACGCATCATATATACCTTTTATATCGTATAAATTACCCCCTCCACTGATATTTGCGCTAGTAGATGTTAATGGCTGTGAAATATACCTGAATAACTGTTTCACGAATGGATGGTTCGATATTCTGACAGCTACTTTTCCAGTATCTGCTGTGATGAGGCCTGGGAAGTTTATCTTTTCATCGAGCACAAGAGTTAGTGGGCCCGGAAGAAAACTACGAATAAGCTTAGATGCCTGTTCTGTTACAATTGCCACTTCACGAAACATCTCAATATCTCTTACAAGTAGTGGAATGGGCTTACCGTACGGTCTACCTTTTGTAACAAAAACTCTCCTCACAGATATCTCACTTAGGGCATTAGCACCTAGTCCGTAGAGTGTTTCAGTGGGATATATTACTACCCCTCCATTATTTATCATCAATGCTGCAATTGCAGGTGATTCAGGGTTTTTTTCTTTAATTACTTCTGTCAATGACTAAGCGCTCCGATTCCGTAATTGCGATAAAAGGTGAGTCGTAATTTTATAAAAGCATTTTTGAACATAATTCCCCAATCAAAGTTTTAATATTTAGAATGGCAGAATTAACTCAAATTCTCCACCCGCCATAATAGAATAAGGCCTTCTCATGCCCCAAGATGCCCGAAGCATAGCAAAGTCCAACTTTTGGATCAAACGGCATCATGTCAGAGCCGAAGATTATATTAGCATCCATTTCATCCAGCATTTTTATAGGGTTTATAATAGAAGCCCTTTCATCTCCCAATGCCTTCTTGTAAGTCTCCATGAACACAACATTAAAGTTAGGCTGTACACATAGAGTAATACCCATTTCATTCAGCCTTTTAACCTGATCCAGGCTTATCAATTCGGCATGTTCTATCCGATGCCCCTTTAGCCTAGTGCTCGCCTTTTCGAAGGAATTCACAGCAGCCTCTATGGCTCCATCTCCTATCGCATGCACAGAAATTTTTAATCCTTTTTTTTCAAGTTCAACGATTATAGAAATCAATTGCTCTTCAGTTAGTAAAAGATTACCTCTACTGGCTCGATCGAAATACCTCTCTTTCAGATAAGCTGTCCTAGCACCGATAGAACCGTCAATAAAGATCTTTACCCAGCCAAGTTTTATTGACTCGTCCTCTCCGTAAATGTCAAATATCTCTAAAACTCTTTTATAATCCTCGTAGTAAGGCATTATAACGACATTCAATTGTAAGTCCCCCTTTTCCCTGATCATAAAATATGTATGTGCAACGTCATAATCGACAAAATCATGGACTTCCAGAATCCCTCTTGAAAGAGCTTCTGTTTGCGCCTGAAGCAATGGTTTCATTATATCCTTAGGCTTCAGTAAAGAGGCTATATACCTGAGTAATTCCTCAAAAACATATCCCTTTTCTTCATCAAAATTCTGGGATGGCTTCAAGTTGAAATCTTCAATGACTTTATTATTTATCACTCCCACATGTCCATCTATGCGTATAAGAAGCACGTGGAAAGGAAATCCATTAATGTCGTGTTTGGTTATCGTCTCGCCCAGTAATTCCTCGCTCCAGCCCCATGCAATTACTGGTCTCACCGCCGCGCTTTCCAACATATCAATCAGATCCTTTTTGCTCCTTGCATTTTCTACAGGAACAGATTTAAGCGCAAAAAGTTCTAGATGGGTATGCGCATCTACAAATTTCATAAACTAAATATAAACGATATTAAATGTTTGTTGTATTTCATCCTATTTAATAATCTTGATTATATCCGTAATGTGTCTGAGAGATTGTCATTATTAACTTGTTTCAGGAATTAAAGAAATCCCGAGATAAACTCTGATTGACGAGTAATGGAAGACGAAAGCCATCCTCTAGAAAATAAATAAATGTAATGTAGCAGCGACCTCCCTTCGATCCTTCGACAGTCCGGCATGCCTGTGCTGAGCTATGTCGAAGCGCTCACTGCTCAGGACTTAAGGACAGGTTAGGTCGCCATCATTATCCCGGCTAGAAGCCACTCCTCCTGTCGCTAGGTGAGGTTCTCTAGCCTCGACTCCCTCCGCTATTTTTATTTACATTTCTTACCAGGCCTTTTATGAGCAAAGCCGAGGTGTTTGAAATGATAATGAGAGATCCTGAATCGAGTTCAGGATGACAAAAAAGGTTAGGTCACGATTAGAATGGTATAGCCCACTCAGTATGATATAATTGTTTTGTTATAAAGACTTAAGCTTGAAACTATCATGAGCAGCAAACCGGCAAACTATTCAAGTAAGTGGAAAACCCTCTTTGCTGAAAGGCTGATTCAGATTTTAGGCGAAGAAGGGGTAATTTCTTCACCCGATGAACTGATCGCCTACGAATGTGATGCACTAACAGCATATAGTATCAAGCCAAAATTTGTAGTTCTTCCAAGATCAACAAGAGAGATTTCTGAGGTTATAAAATTATGCAATCAAGAAAAAATACCATTTGTTCCAAGGGGTGCGGGAACAGGTCTCTCAGGGGGTGCGCTACCAACTGAAGAGGGAATTGTGATATCTCTAGCACGTATGAACCGAATATTAGAGGTTGACATCGAGAATCAGCGAGTAGTTGTTGAGCCTGGTGCGATAAACGTATGGGTTACCAATGCAATTAGCAGCAGTGGATATTACTATGCTCCTGATCCGTCCAGCCAGATTGTATGCACCATTGGTGGAAACGTAGCCGAAAACTCAGGAGGTGTCCACTGCCTAAAATACGGCGTTACTACGAATCATGTTCTCGGCTTAGAGGTGGTCCTGCCGGATGGCGAAATAGTACAGTTGGGTGGAAAAACCACAGATAGACCCGGCTATGATCTAGTTGGGCTGTTTGTAGGCTCGGAGGGATTATTAGGAATTGTCACAAAGGTAGTTTTACGAATAATTAGAAAACCAGAATCTGTCAAAACATTCCTTGCAGCCTTTGAGAAAATTGAAGATGCTGGTGGTGCCGTTTCCGGAATCACGGCAAAGGGAATAATCCCTGCTGGCATGGAAATTATGGATTACTTTAGCATCAAAGCAGTTAATATGGCTGTTCAGGCAGGGTATCCCGATGATGTGGGAGCAATACTCCTGGTAGAGCTAGATGGACCTGTTGATGAAATTGAAGCCGGGATGCCACTTGTCTTGGAAGTACTAAAGAAAAACAATGCAAAAGAGATAAGGATTGCAAAGGATGATGAACAAAGGGCATTATTTTGGAAGGGCAGAAAAAGTGCCTTTGCCGCGATGGGACGAATTAGCCCGGACTATTATGTACAAGACGGTGTTATTCCGAGGAGTAAGCTTCCCGAAGTACTTAGAGAGATCAACATCTTAAGCACGGAATATGGACTCCGAGTTGCAAACGTCTTTCATGCTGGGGACGGCAATCTGCATCCCCTCATCCTTTACAACTCTTCTAAGCCGGGAGACACTGAGAAAACTGGAGAGTTGGCTGGTGATATTTTAAAGGTTTGCGTTGAAGCCGGTGGAAGCATAACTGGCGAACATGGAGTTGGATATGACAAAAAACAGTTTATCTCCACTATGTTTGATGAAAATGATCTGGATACCATGAATCTTATACGATGCAGTTTCGATCCTAATGGACTCTGTAACCCGGGTAAATTATTCCCAACCCCCCGCACATGTGTCGAACAAGGAGGTCAATCCTATAAAGTACATCCAATACAAAAAGCGGGGATGGGTGAGATGTACTGATAACTTTCATATTTTAATACAATCCGAAAATCTAATCGATATAAGCATAAATTAAATCATTATTTATGTTAGGGCCAATCAAAGAGATAAGCAACATAGTTGGAAGGACCAATATTTTCGACCAATCACACCAGCTGGAAGACTATTCAGTGGATGGTAAAACTCCAAGCCTCATTGTGTTTCCAAATACCAAAGAAGAAATCTCTGAAATCATAAAACTCGCCAATCGAGAGTCGCTATCTGTTATACCGTGGGGTGGTGGTACAAAAATCGGTATAGGTAACAAGCCGGAAAAGGCAGATATCATAATAATTACAAATAGACTCAACCGACTCATTGAGCATAACGACTCTGACCTTGTTGCCACTACAGAATCAGGCATCACTTTACATGACTTCCAAACAGCCCTTAAAGATAAAAATCAATCACTGCCTATAGATCCTCCCCATCTGAAAAGAGGTGCTACTATCGGAGGAATAATTGCCACCAATGACAGTGGCCCAAAAAGACTCAGATCCGGAACAACACACGGAACAATGAGGGAGCTCATATTAGGGATTAAGATTGTTCGTCCAGATGGTGAAATTGCTAAGGCCGGTGCTAAGGTCGTTAAAAACGTGGCCGGATATGACATACCGAAACTCTTCGTTGGTTCTCTCGGTACACTCGGCATAATTGTCGAAGCGACATTGAGACTCTACACAATTCCAGAGTATTCCCAAACCTTCATTGTCAGCTTACCCTCACTTCAGACGGCGCATGAAACAGCCCTTTCAATCTTAAACTCTTCTCTCACCCCCGCATGCCTTGAATTAGTTAATTCGTCTCTATCCGAGTCTATCTCCACCAAGCTGAAACTAAATTTAAAGAGTAATGAGTATGTACTGGCGATAAGATTTGAAAGTGTTGAAAAGGCTGTAAAGAGTCAGTCAGCTAAATTGAAGGAAATATGCTCAAGCCACAAGGGTCAAGGAGTGATTCTTGAAGGCGAAATAGAAGAAAAATTCTGGTATGAAATCACAGAATTTCCCTGGACACAAGATAAAGACAAAACGGCTGTTTGTAAGGCAAGTGTTTTAATTAAAGATTTATCAATTATTTTTGAGAAATTAGAGGATATTTCCAAAAATTCCGGACTTGGCATTCTAGCATCGGCACGTGCCGGCAATGGTGTTTTAATAATTTCATTGGACGGCGAAATTCCGAACGTTATTAAGGCTGCCATATCACTTCGTGAACTGGTAAATTCATTAAATGGCACTATGATAATTCAACAAGCTCCTCCTTCGATCAAATCCGAGATTGATGTTTGGGGTGAAATAGGGTCATCCCTATCTATCATGAAAAAATTAAAATCCCAATTCGACCCAAATGGCGTAATTAACCCCGGCAGATTTGTAGGTGGGATTTAGATGATTAGAAGAGAAGATAAGGAAGGCTGGTTTTTAATAAATCAACATGACCACGCAGTCCTTTCAGGACAAATCATGAATTTCTGGGGCAATGATGCCTTTGAACCACCCGATCCCCGGGATGAAGTCCTTTTTGCAATAACAGAACACGATAACGGCTGGAGGGAGTGGGATTCCTCTCCAAGGGTCAACACTCAAACTCGGTTTCCCATGAATTTCATGGAGATGGACTTTCCTGACCAGGAAATAATTTGGAAAAGAAGTTATGAGAGATACTCGTCCGATCACCCCTATGCTTCAGCTTTGATAGCGCTCCATTTCAGGGTCTTCAATCAAAAAATAATTGATACGAATGAAGGAAATAGTGAACCTGGGAGTTTAAACCTCGAAATGAATAGATTCATAGCCAGTTCCCTAAATCTGGAGTGCTCAAATTCTGATTTGCCACCCCTTCCAAGAAAAGCAAAAATAGATTTAAGGCTTGTGCAAGTTGGCGACATAATCTCTTTGGCTCTTTGTCATGGATGGCATACAACCGAGATTGACTCGGTGCCCCTTAACTATGATGGAACGGCTTTTAAACTGAAGTTAATATCAAGCGATGGTAAAAATTATAATATTAACCCTTTCCCCTTTTCTCAAGATATACTAAGATTTCAAATAATTGGGAAAAAAGCAAATCAAAAAAGATTTAATAGTGACAAAGAGCTCCGGCAAATATTGAATGAATCCAACGTTGAAGCTCTTGAATTATCAATTAAGAGTGAATGAGAATAATAATCGAAGAAGGGACAACAAAATTTCAGGCGTTTGATGAAATAGATCGGCCCAGTCCCGACCTAATTCAGGACTGCGTTCACTGCGGTTTCTGCTTATCAGCGTGTCCTACCTATCTCGAAACCGGAAATGAATTGGATTCCCCAAGAGGAAGAATTTACCTGATGAAATCCGCTTTAGAAGGCAAAATACCAATGGGTGGCTCCCTGGTAAAACACCTGGATATGTGTCTGGGATGCATAGCCTGTGAACCTGCCTGTCCCTCAGGTGTTAAATATTCAAGGCTTATAGAATCAGCTAGGTCTCAGATTGAAAGACGCTACGAAAGACCATTTTCAGATAAGCTTCACCGACTCCTGATATTTTCAATTTTCCCTTACCCCAAAAGGCTAAGATTACTTCTTCCATTACTTTATTTATATCAAGTGAGCGGACTAAAACATTTGGTCCATACTTCAGGCATACTTCGAAAGATTTCTTCAAGGCTTTCAAAAATGGATGATATGCTGCCAGCTATCAAATCTTCAGAACTATTTCCATCAACGCCAAATCTTATACCTGCAATGGGAAAAAAACGTTATAGAGTCGCATTCCTCAGTGGATGTGTTCAGAGTGTTTTATTTCCTCATACAAATGAAGCAACTGTCAGGGTCCTATCCGAAAACGGTTGTGAGGTGGTCGTGCCCAGAAATCAGGGATGTTGCGGGGCGCTCTCACTTCATTCAGGAAGAATGTCAGAAGCAAGAGATTTTGCACGAACAAACATAAATATCTTTGAAAGATCTGATTATGATGCGATTATTGTAAATTCCGCAGGCTGTGGTTCCGCTATGAAAGAGTATAAAGATCTTCTCAAAGGAGATGAGTCTTACGCAGAACGTGCCGAAAGGATAAGTAATAAGACAAAAGACATAATGGAGTTTTTGGACGAAATAGGGCTTGAGGGAGAACTAAGGGAAGTAAAATGCCGGGTTACTTACCAGGATGCATGTCATATCGCCCAGGCGCAGAGAATAAAATCACAGCCGAGAGACATAATAAAAAAGATCCCCGGAATTGAATTCATAGAACTTCCAGAATCAGAGCTCTGCTGTGGAAGCGCAGGGATTTACAACCTCGTCGAACCTGAAATGTCGGAAAAGCTACTTGAAAGAAAGATCAGAAATCTCAAAGAAACAAATGCTGAACTTTTGATAGCGGGAAACCCCGGCTGCCTCCTTCAGATTCAAATGGGTATAAGAGAAAATGGATTAAACATCAAAGCCGCCCACCCAGTTGAATTACTCGATTGGGCGTACCGGGGGGACTATTCTTTGCTTGGTAAGAATAACCGAAATCTATAGAGAGTTTTTACATCGCAGTGAAAAACGGTGATATTGAAGAGTCGGTTTAGATATGGATTTAATTTATCTCGACTATAACTGCTTTCAGAGAGGCTTCGATGACTTCCGGCAGATGAGAATCCAGATGGAGAGTCTGGCATGCCAAGAGATATTTGTAAAAGCAGAAAGAGACGAAGGTCGAGATGATAGGCTAATTAAGTGGCTTAAAAGATTAAAACTTGAGATAGTAATTATGAATCCGGTAGATTATATTAGACAGGAGATGAGCTAATGAAGAAGAAGAAAATAATGGACGATGCCGAAATAAGGATCAGTGGGATAGAAGAGTTAAACAAGGCGCTTGGCCCCACCGCAGCCCTTAGATTTCTGTCTATGCTACATCGTGAACCAACAGACTATGTAGACATCTCTCGACGACTATATAAAGGACAAACAATAGACGAGATATTTAACCGAGCAAAAAAACATTGGAAGGAATAAATCTATCGAACTTCCAGGGTCTGAGCTCTGCTGTGGAAGCGCAGGGATTTACAACCTCGTCGAACCTGAAATGTCAGAAAAGCTACTTGAAAGAAAGATCAGAAATCTCAAAGAAACAAATGCTGAACTCTTGATAGCGGGAAACCCCGGCTGCCTCCTTCAGATTCAAATGGGTATTAAACGACATGGTTTAAACATTAAAACCGCTCATCCGATTGAGCTCGTGGATTGGGCATATAGTGGAACTCGAAATTTTACTTGAAAAATCTTACTTATAAAGATTTATTATTTGGAAAAAAGGGTAGATTTTTTGTAAAATTAGAATTATCCTTTTCATTATGAATTCTTGAGCTTTACAGAACCCTAAATTCTTAAAAATAATATGGAAATAATTGCCAATTTAATACTTGGAGATTGTAAAGAAGAATTAAAAACATTGGAAGATGATTCAATCGATTTAATAGTAACCTCTCCACCATATGCGGATCAAAGGAAAAATACGTACGGGGGAATTCATCCAAATAAGTACGTTGAATGGTTTTTACCAATTTCTAAAGAGTTACTAAGAGTCCTAAAGCCCACTGGAACTTTTATATTGAACATAAAAGAAAGAGCATTCAATGGTGAACGCCACACTTACGTACTGGAACTAATTTTGGAAATGCGAAATCAAGGGTGGTTATGGACAGAGGAATATATGTGGTGTAAAAAAAATTCCTATCCTGGAAAATGGCCAAACCGCTTCAGAGATTCATGGGAAAGGCTCCTTCAATTTAATAAAAATAAGAGATTTAAGATGTTTCAGGAAGCCGTTATGGTTCGAATGGGAGACTGGGCAAGAACTAGGCTAAGGAATTTAAGTGCTACTGATAAAATTAGGGATGAATCAAAAGTTGGGAGCGGCTTTGGGAAAAATGTCTCTAACTGGTTAGGTAGAGATAAGGTATATCCAACCAATGTATTACACATGGCAACCGAATGTAATAATAAAAAACATAGTGCGGTATTTCCCGAGTCTTTACCAGAATGGTTTATTAAACTCTTCACGGAAGAACAAGATTGGGTATTGGATCCATTTATGGGATCTGGAGCAACTATTAAAGCATCGCAGAGACTCCGAAGAAACTCTATAGGGATAGAAATAAAAAAAGATTATTACAATTTTGCCTCTTCTGAAATACACCCCAAAAAATATTTCCTACTTGAGAAAAAGAGGCGATATGAAATCAATCGAAACTAAAAATGTAACGGAATATGTTGAACATAACATAGGTATTTTTCACACTAAACGTTTACAAAACCTTGAGGAACTAAAATTAAATGAAGTCTTACAAAGAAAAAACCCATATTTATTCAAGGCAAGGAACATTCTAACTGCCTATGATTTAGTAAAAACACTTCTCGATGCATATCTATCTTCTCAAGAAGAAGCGATATTCGGTGATTTTCTGGAAGGTTTAGCTATTTTCATAAATGAAAGAGTTTATAATGGAAAAAAGTCTTCCGCAGATGGTATTGATTTAGAATTCGATAAAGATAGAATCAGATATATAGTTTCAATTAAATCTGGTCCAAACTGGGGTAATAGTCGCCAAATTAATAAATTGAAAGAGGATTTTAGAAAGGCGAAAAGAATTCTAAGAACTAGCAGCTCGCACCAACAGATTGTTGCTGTAAACGGATGTTGTTATGGTCGAGATAACAAACCAGACAAGGGAGACTATTACAAATATTGTGGGCAAAAATTTTGGGAATTTATTTCTGGAAACGAATCCTTATACCTGGACATCATTGAGCCACTAGGCCATAAAGCAAAGGAGAAAAATGAGGCTTTTTTGGAAGCTTACTCCAAGATAATTAATAAATTTACATTGGAATTTATCCAACAATATTGCAAGGACGGAAAAATAGACTGGGATGCGTTAGTTAAATTTAATTCTTCAACTGAAAAACCGAAGAGAATAATACCAAAGAAATAATTCATGCACTTTTAAATAAATGAATCAAACAAGGATTTAAGGCTGCTTATCCCGTCAGATTCTTCTTAATTTTACTCAAATTAAAGCGTGAAAGTTCTTCGTCCCCGAAAGTACCGACTCTAATCGTAATCTCCGTAATATTGTCTCCCTGCCTCTTAAGGCTTATTCGCACCTTCTTGTTATCGGCCGTCATTGCTTCGAGCATTCCGGCTGTCGCATCGCTGTATTTGTCAGTTACCACCAATTGCAACTCATCGACTGCCTTTTCTGTTGCTTTCCAAACTGTAGGCACATTATATACCTTAGTAGCCTTCAATTCGCCTTTTATGTAAGCGACTGTTCCGGCTCCGGCTGCTACACCGGCTGCCCCTCCAACGGCAGCAGCAACACAACCAATATTCAAAAGTGGAATAATTCCAAGCAATGCAAAA
>DASWID010000181.1 GCA_036397855.1 Thermodesulfobacteriota bacterium
TTTGATTATGGATTTCCTTCTTAAGAGACCTATGAGTTGGTCAACCTCGTCTATCTTTAAAAGTTTTGATATTATAAGATAGACCGCTGATGAGCCTAATAAGGACATTGTCAGGAATAGGATCTTTTCGATTGAGGTTTCGCTACCCGTCCAATTCCCGCGTTTAGATATTTCCCATGCGAGCAGCCCCATTAATATAGATGCTACTGCAATCTTAATGCAAAGGATAATGGCTTCATTTATATCTATTTTCCCGACTCGCTTATTGAGGATTATGAAAAGAACGGCGAAATTAAACATAGATGATATTGAGCTTGCCAGCGCGAGTCCGGTGTGTCTCAATCCAAATGTAAATCCAAGCAGATAACCTATGATGGCATTAATGATAAATGCCAAAAAAGCTATTATGACAGGGGTCTTGGTATCCTGCATAGAATAGAATGTTGGGGCAGTAATCCGAATCCCTCCTACGGCCCAAATTCCCACGGCGTATCCTAAAAGGGCCTGGGAGGTATTTATAGTAGACAGATAGGTGAACTCACCCCTCTGGTATAAAAGGTTGCAAATAGGAACTCTGAGGACGATTAGTCCCACCAGGGCCGGAACCATTACAAAGAGCATGAGTCGTAGAGCGTAGGAGTAATTTTCTTTAAAGAGTTCTGTCTCTCCTTTTGATATATGAGAAGAAAGGCTGGGGAGCAAGACCGTAGCGATGGATACTGCAACTATTCCAAGAGGAAATTCAATCAGCCTTTCGGAAAGATAGAGATAAGAGACTGTCCCCTCTGGCATGTAGGATGCATACTGGGTGTTTACGATTATGTTAAGGTTATACACGGCGAGACCGAAGAGCTGAGGTACCATTAGTAATCCAATCCTTTTTACTGCAGGGTGTCGAAAGTTTTTTCTAAATTTGAAAAGAAAATCTCTCTGCTTTAGGAATGGGAGCTGAAACACAAGTTGAATGACTCCGCCAATGATCACTCCTATTGCAAGGGATGTAATGGGGACGTTGAGGCTTGTGTGAATAAGGATGACTGTCATCACAATAAATACATTAAAGATCACTGGTGAAAATGCCGGGGCGAAGAAATGCCTGAGGGAGTTTAATATCCCCATGGAGAGCGCGGACAGGGAAATAAGAAAAATGTATGGGAACATTATGCGGTTCAGCGTGACCGCAAGATGAAATGTTTCACCCTTAAACCCAGAGGCAAAAAGCTTAATTATGAGAGGAGAAAGTATTATTCCAGCTATTGACACAAGGGCTAGAACAAAAAAGAGCAACGTGAAGGTTATATCTGAGATCCTCTTTGTCTCTTCCCTTGACTTGGTTTCGAGATAACTCGTGAAAACCGGTATGAATGAGATAGTTAAAGAGCCTTCCGCAAAAAGCCTTCTGAGAAGATTTGGTATCCTAAAGGCGACATAGAAGGCGTCTGTCTGGGCTTCTGCCCCGAAGAAATACGTGATTACCATATCCCTTACCAATCCCATGATGCGACTCATGAATGTAAGGGACCCTACCAATCCGGCTGAGCGTGTGATCTCGTGTTTGTGACTCACTAAGGGGTGTAGTTTATATTAGATGGATGAAAACAATCAAGAGAATGTGTTTATTAAATAGTACGCCGTGTTAAGATTTTAGGGCTCAGTAAATTACGGTTCGGGTCAATGTTATATTCGATAAAAGAGGAAATGCCGGGTCTTTGGTTCATCGACCTCAAGGTAGACGGGGAGCGCGAATATACCGGTGCTTACGTGTTAAAATCGGGGAAGGGAGTCGCCTTAATTGAAGTCGGTCCGGCGTCTACATATAAAAAAATACTTGGCGCCTTAGAAGATATTGAACTGGCATTCGAGGACGTGAGATTTATTTTCCTCACACACATACATCTTGACCACGCTGGTGCCCTGGGAAATTTAATAAGGCATTTTCCAAATGCAAGCGTCATAGTCCATAAACGGGGGAAAGAGCATCTTATTGATCCTGAAAGTGTCCTTTGGAATGCATCTAAAAGGGTTCTAGGCTTTGTAGCAGACATATATGGGAAACCCGAGCCAGTCCCGGAAAATAGAATTATCCCCGTGGAAAAAAGGATGGACGTTAAGCTTGGCAAAATCTCGTTCGAGATTGTTCCGACGCCGGGACATGCAAGTCATCACGTTTGTATATTTCTTGAGAAAGAAGGAGTTATATTCTCCGGTGATGCTGCGGGTATATACATCCCGAGCCTTGATGTTCTCCTTCCGATATCTCCGCCTCCATTCAAACTCGAACTCGCTATAAAATCCATCGAAACCATGATTTCACTCAACCCCCAATTGATAGGATTTACTCATTTTGATGTTTCGAAAAATGGGTCGCAATTACTTCGGAAGTATCACCGTCAATTAATGATATGGTATAGGGAGATTAACCAGCTCGTCGTTAAGGGCACCGAAGATAGAGAAGAGATGTTTGATTTTATCTCAAAAAGAGATAAGGACTTGAAAACGTTTCTTGAAAGATCCAAATCATTTCCTGGTATAAGGAGAGGGGTCGAGTCAGGGCTAGAGGGGTTTTTGCAACTTGTAAATGAAGAGAAAAACAAGGGTCAATTATCGCTATAGGGTATTACGGAAATTTAACTAGCGAATTCCCTGTTGCTTGGTACATTGTTTCCGTTCTCATTGCGAGCGGAAACCTTTAGGTTTCCATTCCTTATCTTTTATCTATGCGGGGTTGGAAAACCCCGCCTATCGTTGTTGATGACAGTATTTATTATGGATAGTCGGGACATTCTTGTCCCGATAGATTTCCATGTTATCGATCTTACGGACGACTTAAACGGCATTCCAAAAATTGCGTTAAGAAATTCAGAAACGGAGACGTGAAAAAAAATTTGTGGGTTGCGGCTGGATTAAATTTTTCAGTCGGAGTTTATGATTTTTAGCAAATTTTTGGGCAGCCTTGATTTTTGCTTCTTTGTATCAAGACAAAGAAGTTAGAAAGGAAAGTACGATAAATGAAGAAAATACTTTCAAAGATTCTGCCGTCGAATTACGAGATGCTCTGCCAGTGTTGAAGGAGATTGCTTCGGAACTTTTTCAGTCCGCCGCAATTGCTCAAGAGTCTGTTTGTTTATGTGCTGATACCCTGCAGCTTTCTGCAGGGTTATTTAATTTCGTCAAATTCTATTTCGGACTTCAACTCTTGGAGTATGCGACTTGCTTCGGAAATCGTATCGTCTGTTGCGGCAACCTTAATTATTCCCTCCTCAGCGTTTTCTGTTCGGGTCCAGGCAATATGAGTGTATGTGCCGATAATTGATTGAAAATAAACTGTTTGGCTTGGGTTTTTCAGCTTTATAAAGATGTTTGGCATATTTTATATTAAAGGATAAAGGTGTGCAATAATCGTCTCAATCATTGTGTTACTAATATTGATTCTGTCAATCTATTGAAGAAATATATAATAATCTTAGCATATTGTAAATAACACTTAATATAAAGTATGTATATTGATAGTGCTTCCCATCTGCGGAAATCATCAAAAACCGCTAATAGTTATTAAAAAAATTTTCAAAAATGTCAAGAAGTTACTTGACAAAGTTTATGGTTTTTTATATAGTGGCATTGTATTGGTATAAAAGTGGTAAGAAGATGGTATAGAGTGGCATAAGGGCCTATCATGTTTCGTGGAAGATTTGGGCATTCAGTAACCGACAAGGGGCGAGTCAGCGTGCCTTCGAAGTTCAGGGAGGTGGTAAGGGAGAAGTATAACGGTGAGACCCTTATAATTACTAATTTCGATAAGTGCTTAATCGCGTATCCCCTGAGGGAATGGAATGAGCTTGAGAGGAAGGTTTCCGAGCTTCCCCAGTTTAGACAGGAGGTAATATCATTTCTGAGGTATCTGATGGGAGGGGCGATAGATTGCTCAGTCGACGGCCAGGGAAGGATACTAATACCACAATCCCTAAGAATCCATGCTCGTATTAACCGGGAGGTAGTGATGGTTGGTATGCTGACGAAGTTTGAAATATGGGCCAGGGAAGTGTGGGAGGAAGAAGAGTCTATAAAGGCGTATGATGAATTTAAAAGAAGCAGAGAGATTCTAGCGGCGGAGGGACTATAAGAAAATGGAGAGTGCTCTGTTGGAAAGGGAGAATTTGTTTCACAAGTCGGTTATGTCTCAAGAGGTGATCAGTTTCCTCAATCCCGGTGCCAATCGCATTTATGTTGATGCGACATTAGGTCTGGGTGGTCACACTGAGAAGATTTTGGAGCATTCTGAACATAGTGCCAGAGTCATCGGATTCGATACAGACGCCGAGTCATTGTCGTATGCGAAGAATCGCCTTTCAAAATTTGGTAGCCAGGTGATATTTGCGAATAAAAACTTCATTCAGGTAGACAGGGAACTTGAAGCTCTGGGTATTTATAAGGTTGATGGAATTATCGCGGATTTGGGGATTTCTTCTTATCAGATTGAGTTGGGTGGAAGGGGAATGAGTTTTCTAAGGGATGAACCACTTGACATGAGAATGGATGCTGGACTTAGGTTCACTGCATATAACCTGGTTAATGAATTGGATGCAGAAGAGATCTCAAAGATCATAAGAGTTTACGGTGAAGAAAAGTGGGCAAAGAAGATAGCTAGAGAGATAATCAGATCTCGCCACGTAAATCCGATTCGTACCTCTGATCAACTTGCAAGAATTGTCTCAGATGCTATCCCCAAAAAATTTCATCCCTCTAGAATTCACCCCGCAACAAAAACCTTCCAGGCGCTCAGGATAGTGGTGAATAATGAATTGGAAAATCTGAGCATTTTCTTGGAAAAGGCTGTCAATCTTCTTAATGTCGGGGCTCGAATAGTCGTTATTTCATTTCACTCACTTGAGGATAGGATTGTGAAAAAAACCTTTAAGAGGTTGTCCAATCCTTGTATTTGTCCACCGGGATTGCCCAGGTGTGGATGTGGAAAAAGGTCTTGTATTAAAGTATTGACTCATTCTCCTTTAGCTCCAACTATTGAAGAATTAGTCAAAAACCCAAGGGCACGTAGCGCAAAAATGAGAGTAGGAGAGGGTATTTAATCATGACAAAAACGAGGAGAGGAAAATCAAAATTAGAGAAGTTCATTTTCTCTACAAAATTCGTGATCTTAGTTGTTTTTATAATTATGCTGTTTCTAGGGTATCTACGTATCAGCCTTGAGGGAACAAAAATAGGGTATGAGATATCAGTCAACAAGAAAACAGAAGACGAGATCATAGATCAAAAGAGCTTTCTTGAGGCTGAGTACATGACATTGAGATCACCCCAAAGGATTGAGGATTTAGCTCGTGAACTAGGATTTAAATATCCTACTCAGGACGATGTTTTCTATATCGAACATGCCACGGTAGTTGGGGAAAAGAGATAATGAGAAAAAAAAATTCTAAAAGAATCTCCCTAGGAAAAGATTTAACAAAACCTACATCGAAAATATTAATTATTGGGACTTTAATTCTAATTCTCTTTGCAGTTGTTTCTGTAAAGGCTTTAGACCTTCAAGTTTTGAGTCGTGAGAGGGCGGTTAACCTAGCAAAAAAACAGCACCAAAAGAGTTATACCCTGCTTCCAAAAAGGGGGATGATATATGATATAAATAAAAAAGAGCTTGCGATAAATATTGACACTCAATCTATATACGTTAATGCAAAGGACATAAAAGATCCTGAGGTGTTTTCAAAAAAATTGTCTGAATATCTAAAACTTTCACAAGAAGCTATACTTGATAAAATTAATACAAGAAAACCGTTTGTTTGGATAAAAAGGCTCGTCGAGCCAAATATAATAGCAAAAATCAAGAGTGACAATTTCCCAGATTTGGGATTTATTGAAGAGCCAAAGAGGGTGTACCCAAACGGAACGCTTGTAGGGCAGGTTTTAGGATTCACTAATATTGATTCAAAGGGAATAGAGGGGATAGAGTTCAAATATGATGAGCTACTAACCGGAAAACCAGGGAAGATTAACGTAAAGAAGGACGCCAGGGGAAGAAAGATAATGAGCACTCCATACTTTCTGGAACCTAGCATATCTGGTTACGATCTTGTACTTACCATAGATTCCCAAATTCAGCATATCGTCGAAAAAGAGCTGAAAGAAGGGGTAGAGAAGGCAAAAGCAGATCGAGGAATGGCATTGCTAATGAATTCGGAAACAGGTGCAATCTTGGCGATGGCTTCCTATCCGTTTTTCGATCCAAACTCTTACAAGGATTCCAATTCTGAGACGAGGAGGAACTTACCCATCTGGTTTTCATTCGAGCCTGGTTCTACCATGAAGGTTTTTATATTAGCTTCCGCAATGGAGGAGGACAAAGTAAATCCAGACACAAAATTTGACTGCGAGAACGGAAGAAGAAAGGTTGGACCAGCTATCATAAGAGACGTACACCCCTATGGTGTACTTACCGTGGCTCAAATCTTAGAGAAATCCAGCAATATTTGCGCTTCGAAGATAGGTGAAACCTTGGGAAGAGAAAAGCTCTATGATCGGCTTAGCAGTTTTGGTTTCGGAAGACAGACTGGAATAGATCTTTCCGGCGAATCTAGCGGAATGATGACAAAGTCAAATAGGTGGGGCCCTGTGGAACTTGCCACAATTTCATTTGGTCAAGGGATTGCTGTAACCTCAATCCAGATTGCGGCTGCTCTTTCCGCGATCGCAAACGGTGGATATTTAGTTAAGCCGTATATCGTAGAACAGCTTATTAGTCCCGGTGGTAAAGTGGTTACGAAAAATAAACCAGAAGTGCTAGGTAAGGTGATTTCCTATGATACAGCAGAAAATATTACCCAAATGATGGAGAAGGTTGTAGAATCCGGTACAGGTAAAAACGCTGCAATATCAGGCTACAAAGTGGCTGGCAAGACGGGTACCGCTCAGGTACCGAATCCCAAGACAGGCGGATACTATGGAAATCGTTTCATGTCTTCTTTTATCGGATTTGGTCCAACCGATGATCCAAAGGTTACCCTTGTTGTCATCGTAGAAAATCCTAAAAATGGTTCTTATGGCGGGACGGTGGCGGCGCCCATTTTCAAGGGTATTGTTGAAAAGGTTCTCTTCTACCTCCGTGTCCCTCCGAGAACTGAGTTTGTAGGGACGAAGGTAATGCCAGATCTACAAGGAAAGAGTCTGAGAGAGATTCTAATATGGTCTGAGAATGAAGGGGTAGAGGTTAGGATTAAGGGAACTGGTTATGTAACATCTCAGGAACCTAAAGCAGGAGAGGCAATTAAAGAAGGCACGGTTTGCAGAGTAGATTTTAAGCAATCGATATGATTTTGAATGAGCTAACCGTAGGGGTGAAAATTAAAAAGTTACTCGGGTCCGAAAATGTAAGAATTTTAGGGATTACGCATGATTCTAATCAAGTGAGTGAAGGTTTCTTATTCGCGGCGATCAAAGGTGAAAGTACCGATGGCCATAGATTCATAGGACAGGCCGTCGATAGAGGGGCAAGGGCGCTTCTGGTTGAAACTATAGATGGGATTGATTTGAGGGATGTTTCTGTAATTCTGGTCGAAGATTCTAGATCTTCACTCGCTCAAATATCCTCAAACTTTTATGATCATCCTACAAAGGAACTTAAACTCGTAGGAATTACCGGTACGAACGGAAAGACGACGACAACATATCTCCTCGAATCAATATTACAGCAGGAGAAGAGGAACGTAGGTGTAATCGGGACAGTTGAGCACAGATATCAAGGGGAAAAGATTACATCTAATATGACTACTCCAGAATCCATCGACTTGATGGCGTTGTTAAGAGATATGCGAAAAGCAGGCGTCGAATATGTGGTCATGGAGGTATCCTCACATGCATTGGACAAGAAAAGGGTTTTAGGTTGTCATTTCGATGCAGCCGTGTTCACTAATCTATCTCAGGATCATCTTGATTATCATAAGACATTAGATAATTACTTTATGACTAAGAAGAGTTTATTTACCGAAGTACTTAAAAGAAGTGATAAGAGGCCGATTAGCTCTGTTATTAATGTCGATGATCCATACGGGAGGAAGCTCATTGAAGAGTCAGCAGGTAACATTATTTCATATTCCATTGAAGATAGACATGCAACCGTTTTTGCGGATGAAATAAAATTGACAAATGAGGGGATTGTGTCACGAGTAAGAACGCCCTGGGGAAGGATTGATATAAAATCCAATCTTCTAGGCAGGCATAATCTTTCTAATATCCTTGCTGCGACAGCGAGCGCTCTTTCTCTAGGTGTGTCTTCAGGTTCGATTGAGAAGGGGGTTTCAAGCTTATCGTCGATTCCAGGTAGACTCGAAAGGGTGGATAACAAACTTGGGATTACCATCCTTGTAGATTACGCACACACGCCGGATGCCCTAAAGAACGTTCTCCAAGTCGCAAGACCCCTCACGAAAGGTAAACTAATACTCGTATTTGGATGTGGCGGTGACAGGGATCCCATGAAAAGACCGATAATGGGGCGGATTGGTAGAGAGCTTTCAGATATACTAATTGTGACATCGGATAACCCTCGAACCGAATCTCCCGAGAAGATAATAGAAGATATTGAAATTGGCTTGTTTGAAGAAGGATTCAGAGAGAAAACATATTTCAGAATGATTGATAGGCGCAGTGCAATAGAGAAAGCGATTGAAATTGCATCTGAAGGCGATAGTGTGCTTATAGCGGGCAAGGGACATGAGAACTACCAGATTGTTGGGAAAAAGAAAAATCCGTTTGATGATAGAGAAGTCGCAAGAAATAAGATTAAAGAAATGATTGGGTGAACTATTAAATTATGCTAAAGCTGAGTTTTGTCTTGAATTCAATAGAAGGTTGCAATGTATCAAAGCACAAAGATGTTGATTTTTCAGGAGTTTCGACCGATTCAAATAAGATATTGGGCGATGAGCTATTCTTTGCCCTTAGGGGTGAAAGGCTAGATGGGCATAACTTTATTTCAGAGGCACTCGACAGAGGGGCGCAGGGAGCAGTGGTGGAAAAAGATGGCTATGAGTCCAAGAATGGAAAGATAATAATAAGGGTACCTTCAACCTTTAAAGCACTAGGGGATGTGGCACGCGCATGGCGAAATAAATTCCAAGGATTAAAACTTGCTGCTATAACCGGATCAAACGGCAAAACAACGACAAAAGAGATGGCTTCTAGCATACTGTCACTACGGTATTCCGTCTTAAAGAACTCTGGCAATTTCAACAATCTTATCGGTCTTCCTCTCACATTACTAAAGCTTACCGAACACCACAATGCTGCAGTCGTAGAGCTAGGAATGAATGATTTCGGCGAGATAAAGAGAATGACCGAAATTTCCAATCCTGACATTGGGGCAATTACAAATATCGGTAAGGCTCATCTGGAAAGGCTGGGGAGCATAGAAGGGGTTGCAAATGCCAAGGGAGAGCTCATAGAGGGATTTGACGAATCAAACTCTTTCGTCGTTAATATGGATGATCCATTAATTCGGAAGATGGCCGCCGGCGTTAAGTGCATAAAGATTTCCTACGGTATTAAGTCGCACGGAGTCATTATATCTGCAAGAGATGTAGTGACAGACGGGTTTTCGGCAATTAGTTTCATGATGAACATAGATGGTAAGGAATTTCCAGCCAGAATGAGAGGGATTGGAATTCATAACGTTATGAACGCCCTGTGCGCATCAGGTATTGCCCTGGCGTTTGGGTGTAGCGATGAAGAAATTCAGGCTGGTTTAGAAAGGTATAGTCCTGTGTATATGCGGATGGAGGTCTTAGACTCTCCTTTCGGCTTTAAGATCATAAACGATACGTACAATTCTAATCCGGATTCGGTGAGAAGGGCGATAGAAGAGCTAATTAGATTAAAATCCGACGGAAGGACTATAGCTGTTCTAGGTGATATGTTAGAGCTGGGTAGCGAAAGCATGACCGAACATAGAATGCTTGGCGAGTTTCTTCGAGAACTCGAGGTTGATTATGTAATTGCGTATGGGGAATTTGGATGGTGTGTCTTAGAAGGATTCAGGTGGAAATCAAGGAGCATTTATGCTGAAACACATGAAGATGCTGCTGAAAAACTCAAAAATTATGCGGGACGCGGGGATCTAGTTTTGATAAAGGGTTCTCGTGGAATGAAAATGGAAAATATTATTCAAAGGCTTTTTAAGGAGTAGTTTGTAAATGCTTTATCTTCTATACTTGCTGAAAGAAGATTTTATTCTTTTCAATGTCTTTAAATACATAACGTTTCGCTCTTTTGGTGCAGGAGTAACAGCTTTTTTGATAAGCGTGGTTTTAGGAAAAACGTTTATTAACTATTTGGTGCGAAAACAATTTAAGGAAAATATTCGGTCAGATGGTCCGCCAGAGCACAAGAACAAAGCTGGTACCCCAACGATGGGGGGGGCATTTATTGTCATGGCCATTGCAATATCCTCTTTTTTTTGGGTGAACTTTTTGAGTGAATCGGTATGGGTTGCCCTACTGTTTACGTTTACATATGGACTCATAGGACTGATAGACGATAAACAAAAACTGATTAATGGGAAGGGCATGAGCGCAAGAGTAAAATTTTCCTTACAGATTTTTTTTGGTGCTTTTTTCATTTTGTTTCTCATAACCGAGTACAAAGGGTTCACTATGTCACTCAGGGTAAATGAGATAGCGTATTTCCCATATACTTCGGTAATTATCCCGTTTTTCAAACAGGCTGTTATCAATTTGAGCTGGTTTTATATACCCTTTGCAATTTTGGTAGTTGTGGGCGCTTCAAATGCCGTTAATTTAACGGATGGACTCGACGGTTTAGCCATCGGTTCAATAGCCGTCGCTACCGCAACATACGTCATATTCTCATATCTTTCAGGAAATTTTGTATTTGCCAGATATCTTCAAATCCCGTATATCCCAGGCGGAGGAGAATTGGCGGTTTTCCTTGCAGCGGTGGGCGGTGCATGTCTCGGATTTCTTTGGTACAATTCCCATCCTGCCCAAGTATTTATGGGAGATGTGGGCTCACTTTCCCTTGGTGCTGCAATCGGGTCAGCAGCGTTGATAATTAAACAGGAAGTCCTTTTAATTTTGGTGGGTGGAATCTTCGTAATGGAGGCAATGTCGGTGATAATCCAGGTTGTCTCGTTTAAGATCACCGGAAAGCGGGTATTCCGCATGGCTCCTCTTCACCACCATTTTGAATTGAGCGGCTGGTCCGAATCAAAGGTGGTAATCAGATTCTGGATAATTTCCCTTGTTCTGTCTCTTCTGGCGCTTTCAACACTAAAGTTGAGATAAGAGTGTTTTATGGTTGATTAACAAATTTGTGATGTAATCATGGAATTAGAGAAAAGAAAAATACTCGTTGTCGGTTTGGGAAGAACAGGGCTCGAGACCGTGAAATTTTTGCTTGGCAAGGGTGCGCAAATTCGTGTTAGTGATATTATGCCGCTCGAAAACCTTCCAAACGAGATAAAAGAATTCGAGAAGAAGGATGTGAGAATCGAAACGGATTTCCATAGGAATGAGACATTCCTGTGGGCAGACACCGTTGTATTGAGTCCAGGCGTATCTTTCAATATACCACCTGTTCAGGAAGCGGTAGCTCATGGAATTGAAGTAATGAGCGAGATAGAGCTTGCCTCTAGATTTATTAAGACCCCGGTGATAGCCGTGACTGGATCCAATGGTAAAACTACGACATGTAATTTAATTGCTTCTATTTTAGAGAAGGGAGGAAGAAAGGTTTTTCTTGGTGGCAACATTGGGACTCCTCTTATAGAAGTGGCAGAACGGGATCACGGCTATGATTTTCTCGTTCTTGAGCTGAGCAGTTTTCAAATTCAGGGTATAGATGAATTTAAACCGTACATAGCTACGATTCTGAATCTATCCCCTAATCATCTGGATCATCATGACGATTTTCAAGAATATTCGGAATCGAAGATGAAGCTATTTTTAAACCAGGACAGTGGAGATTGGGCCATATACAATGCGGATGACGACATCATTGCCGGGTATCTGCCAACGATAAAGTCAAAAAAAATCCCCTTCGGAAAGGAGCGAATGGAAAATGGTGTTTTCTACGATGGGAGATGCGTCAGGTTTGGCGAGGATGCGTACGATCTAACCAATATGAAATTATTGGGTGCTCATAACATAGAAAATGCGATGGCGGCAGTAGCTGTAACTAGAATTGTAGGATGCCGCCCGGAACAAATAGAAAAGCAAATTTCAGAATTCAACCCTCTTCCACACAGGATTGAGTTTGTGCGTTTGTTAAGAGGTGCAGAGTTTTATAACGATTCGAAATCAACCAGTCCTGGTGCAACTCTAAGGGCTCTCGAATGTTTTGCGAATCCAATAATCCTTATATCCGGTGGGAAAGATAAGGGTTTAGAGTACGATATTTTGAAAGATGAGATCAGAAACAAGGTTAAGCTACTCGTTTTGTTTGGGGAATCTCGATTCAGGATGCAGAGCCAGTTGGGTACCTATTCTGATACATCGTTAGCTAGTTCGCTTGAAGAAGCTTTGGAAGCGGCAGTGGCAGGGATAAACAGTGGTGACACGGTTTTGTTCTCTCCTGCGTGCTCAAGTTTTGATATGTATTCATCATATGAAGAAAGAGGGAGGGTATTCAAGGAACTTGTTCAAAGACTTTCTTAATAAAGGCATGGGCTATGATTGGGGCATTTTTATAGCCGTGACGTTTCTTATATCAATGGGTACGCTCATGGTTTACAGTACGAGTTCTGTTTTCGCTCTAGAGAAATTTGGGGATCCTAACTACTTTCTAAAACGCCATGCTATTTATCTGTCTATTGGGTTGCTTCTTATGTTTGCGTTGATGAAGATTAATTATGTCTATCTGAGGAAGATAGTTTACCCAGCTTACATATTTGGGTTACTGATCCTGGTATTAGTGCTCATTCCTGGTATTGGGAAAGAAGTGAGTGGTGCTAGGCGATGGCTGGAGCTTGGTTCATGGACCTTTCAGCCATCCGAGATCGCAAAATTTATTCTGGTTTTGTATCTTGCCCATTCCCTCACCAAGAAGAAGGACAAAGTGGATTCATTTGTTGTAGGATTTCTTTCACATCTCTTATTCGCGGGTATCTACATATTACTGGTTTTACTGGAGCCGGACTTTGGGATGTCTGTAACGCTAATAATAATGCTGTTTGGAATGCTTTTCATTGGAGACGTGAAGCTAAAGTTTATGGTTCCATTGGGAGTATCCTCGGTGTTTGTTGTTGTACTCGCTGTGATTACAGAAGGTTATAGAATGAAAAGGGTTGCTTCATTTCTGGATCCGTGGAAGGACCCACTCGGATCTGGCTATCAGGCTATCCAATCATTTGTTGCCCTTGGGATGGGAGGGGTTACGGGAACTGGCCTCGGTGATAGCACTCAGAAGCTATTTTTTCTTCCCCAGGCTCACACAGATTTTATATTCTCGATAATTGGGGAGGAGCTTGGATTTATTGGTGTGCTGTTCGTCATAATTGGTTTCGGGTTTTTGCTAGTACGGAGTCTAAGGGTATCAATCAGGGCAAAGGACCTGTTCGGTTGCTATCTCGTGTTCGGTTGTATCTTGCTCATATCTTTCCAGGCAGGGATTAACATGGCTGTCGCCGTTGGTCTATTTCCTACAAAGGGTTTGACTCTACCCTTTATCAGTTATGGTGGAACCTCTCTTGTGACAAATCTTGCGGCGATGGGTCTAATTCTTAGTGTTTCTAAGTCTGGTAGAAAATGAGAGTTATAATAGCCGGCGGTGGTACAGGAGGTCATATTTTCCCAGCAATTTCAATTGCCGGAGAAATCAGAAGAAGGGATCCGGCTAATGAGATACTCTTTATTGGTACAAAAAGTGGATTTGAGGTGGATAGGATTCAGAAGGAGGGATACAATCTTAAGTTTATAAATTCTGGTGGCATAGTGAGTATGGGTTTCGTTAGAAGTTTAAAAGGGGTACTATCTGCTATCAAAGGAATATTTGATTCTTTCAGGATTATTATGGATTTTGAACCGAACGTGGTTATCGGTGTAGGTGGATACGTCTCGGGTCCCGTCGTACTTGCGGGATTTATACTATTTACCCCGTCTGTAATCTGTGAGCAAAATGCGGTACCCGGATTAACAAATCGAATCCTTGCCAGGATTGTAACGAGGGTGTTCGCGACATTCCAGACCAGTACAAGGTACTTCCCGAATGGTAAAACAATTGTAGTGGGTAATCCCGTGAGGCCTGAATTCCTAACTGTGAATAGGACTTATAAGAATCATAGAGGAATAAAAATCCTTGTGTTGGGTGGAAGCCAGGGTGCCCATAAACTCAACGTTTCTGTCCCTAAAGCAGTAGGAATGCTGGGAAGGAATGATCTATCTGTTATCCATCAGACAGGCAATAGGGATATCGAAGATGTAAAGAAAACATACGAATGGTACGGAATCAAAGCAGACGTATTACCTTTTATAGATGATATAGCAAATGTCTATAGCGAAAGCGATCTGGTCATCGGAAGGTCAGGGGCCGGAACAATAGCTGAGGTTACGGTCCTTGGAAAGCCTTCAATTCTAATTCCTTACCCTTTTTCGGCAAATAATCACCAATTGGAGAACGCAAAAGTGCTTGAGAGGGAAGGTGCGGCGGTGATTATAGAAGATAGACTCGCTTTTCCCGAGAAAATTGCTGAAACTATAAGTGATTTGTTGAATAACAACAAACTTGATCGGATGACGATTCAATCTAAGAATCTAGGAAAGCCAAACGCCACAAAGGATATAGTGGATGAAATCGATAGAATTGTCGAGGTGGGTTGATGTACGGAAGAATTAAGAACATTCATTTTGTAGGGATAGGTGGTATAGGCATGAGCGGGATAGCCGAGGTACTTCTCAACTTGGGCTATGGGGTCACGGGATCAGATATCAAATCAACAGAGATTGTGGAAAGGCTAAAAAGACTGGGGTCCCATTTCACATTAGGACATCGAATCGAAAATGTTAGCTCTGCGGATGTTGTAGTGATTTCATCGGCGATAAAAGAAGACAACCCCGAAGTTATAGCGGCGAAATCTAGAAACATTCCGGTAATTAGGAGAGCGGAGATGCTATCGGAGTTGATGAGGCTTAAATACGGCATAGCGGTGGCAGGAAGTCATGGCAAGACTACAACCACATCTATGATCTCAACCGTTTTGGCGTACGGAGGCTTTGACCCTACTATCGTTGTCGGTGGTCGGGTGAGGTCCCTTGGAACTAATGCCCACCTTGGAAATGGAAAATTTATGGTAGTGGAAGCGGATGAGAGCGATGGGTCGTTCTTAATGTTATCACCTGTTATCGCTGTTGTGACAAATATAGACGAAGAGCATCTCGATCATTATCAAAGTATCGAAAGGTTGGAATATGCCTTTTCTGAATTTTTGAACAAAGTGCCATTTTATGGACTCGCAGTTATTTGCCTTGATTCTGAGCGCATTAGATCAATAATTCCGAGGTTTAAAAAGAGAGTTGTTACGTATGGGTTTTCAAACGAGTCAGAGTTCAGGGCAGACGACATCGGTGTTTCTGGATTCCACACCGATTTTAAGGTCTTATTTAAGAATTCATTGCTGGGGTGTGTAGGGCTGAATGTTCCTGGAAGACATAATGCTCAAAATGCTCTGGCCTCTTTTGCTGTCGGTATGGAGTTAGGCATGAGCTTTGAAGATGTTAAAGAGGGTCTTCATGAATTCAAGGGTATTGATAGGAGAATACAGCTTAAGGGAGAGATCAATGGGGTGCGAATCATAGATGATTATGCGCATCATCCGGAGGAAATCAGGGTCACGCTCAATACTCTTAAAGAATCATTTTCTAGCAGGGTTATATTAATTTTCCAGCCACACAGATTTACTAGGACAAGTATTTTATTTGATGAATTCGTGCGGGTACTTAGTGATGTTGATATGCTTTTTCTGCTTGATATATATCCTGCCGGAGAAGAACCGATTGAAGGTGTGTCGTCTGCCAAGCTAGCTCGGGCAATAAAGGATAAGGGAAATAGAAATGTGTCTTACGTAGAAAATGCAGAAGGGGTTATAGATGATTTAACCAGTGTAATTAGGTCGGGCGATATTGTTGTAACAATAGGCGCTGGTAATGTCTGGATGATCGGGGAACAACTATTAGAGGAGCTTTCGTGAACAGGGTTATAACAGAGCTTGATAAAATTGGATGTGAATATTATCGAAAGTATTCTATGAAACGCTTCACCTCTTTGCGTGTCGGAGGTCCCGCAGATTTAATCGTTTATCCTCGGATTCCGGATGAGTTATTAAAGATTCTTGATGTTCTCTCCTCTTATGATATGAAATGGATTGTTCTAGGTGGAGGATCAAACACCGTAATCGGTGATATTGGATTTAGAGGAGTTGTGATTGTAACAAAGAAGTTAAGGAACATAAGCTTCTTAGACGGCGGCGGTGTATTAGCTGAAACGGGTGCGGTGATGGGCACGATTTTGAACACAACCATACGAGCTGGATTAACCGGTTTCGAGTTTGCGGCAGGAATACCGGGGACCGTGGGAGGGGGTGTATTCATGAACGCTGGAGCGAATGGAGGAGAAATAAAGGACGTTGTCGATAGGGTATGGATTTGGGGAAAAGGCAAAGAATATGTTTTATCTAGAGATGATTTACAATTTGAATACCGTAAGAGTAATCTTCCAGAGGGGAGTGTTGTGACAAAGGCTTTGTTCAAGCTGAATCAAGGCAATCAGGACATGAGCGGAAAAATGGTAAAGGAGTTCCTAGATAAAAGGAACAAGACACAACCAATAAAGATGTCTAATACCGGTTCTATATTTAAAAACCCCCCTGAAATACCGGCGGGTAAACTTTTAGATGAGCTTGGTTTCAAAGGTCTGAAAGTGGGTGGGGCAAAGTTCTCCGAAATTCATGCAAACTTTATCGTTAATTCAGGGCAAGCGAAGACGTCTGATGTCCTGAGGCTTATAGAAATCGCGACGCAGGAGGCCTTTTTGAAAAGGGGAATCAACCTGGAGACTGAGGTTAGAATTATAGAGGGGGATCTAAATTGACAGAAAAGGGATTAAGGCCTCTGCATGCTCTAATATTACTAGTATTTATATTGTCTTTATCCACGGTGATTGTTCTGATATGTTTACATCTAAGGATATTTGACATAACTGAAATCGAAGTAACGGGGACGAAAAGGATTACCGAGAAAGAAGTACTTAAAAGATCTGGGCTCAGAAAGAATGAATCAACTATTTTCTTTAGAGAGAAAGAAATTAAGGAAGAGATAAAGAAATGTCCGTGGATATCCGAGGTGGCCATAAAAAGGCATCTTCCACATAAGGTCACTATACAGATAACTGAAGCGGCCCCGTTCTGGCTTGCAGTAGGAGAGGACGGGGAGTTACTGTATATGACTGTCACGGGAGAGATTCTAGGTAAGGCTAATTTTGAATATGGACTGGATTTTCCTGTACTTGTGGGAGACGGTGTATCCAATGACGACCTATTGGAAAAAGCACTTGAGATTCGAAGATTAGCGATAAATAGCGAAGTCTTGAACCTTAAAGAAATTTCAGAAATTCACGTTGATGCGGTATATGGAATTTCGGTGTTCACAATAGACAAGAGACGTGTAGACTTTGGCGGCGGTAACATCACGGAGAAATGGTATAAAATGGAAAAGATCATTAAATATACGAGGAAGATTAATCTCATGGAGCAGTATATAAATATAAGTTCAGAAAAACAGGGAATCGTTGAATTTAAGTTATAAGCTTGATGGCTAGGGAATAATTGTGATGGGAAAGGAATCAAATTTGGTGGTAGGACTTGATATTGGAACGACGAAGGTGTGTGCTATTGTCGGAGAAGTAAACAGTAATAATGATATCGATATCATAGGTGTTGGAACCTATCCTTCTTACGGTCTTAAGAGAGGCGTTGTTGTAAATATTGAAAATACGGTTCAATCCATAAAGAACGCCGTTGAAGAAGCAGAGCATATGGCCGGATGTGAGATAAGGACTGTCTTTGCGGGTATTGCAGGGGGTCATGTCAAGGGTATGAGTGGACACGGAATGATAACATTAAGAAATCGCGAAGTCACAGATCATGATGTAGAGAGGGTCATTGAGTCTGCAAACGCATTATTGATTCCTGCTGATAGGGAAATTATTCACGTTATACCACAAGAATTTATAGTTGATGGTCAAGGAGGTATAAAAAATCCTATTGGAATTTGTGGAATAAAGCTTGAAACAAGGGTTCATATTATAACTGGTCAGATCACCGCTGCCCAAAACCTTGTAAAGTGTATTCACCGTGCAGGCATGGACGTCGCAGATATCGCATTGGAGCAATTGGCGTCCAGTCAAGCTGTACTTACGCAAGACGAGAAAGAAATTGGAGTTGTCTTAATCGACTGTGGTGGAGGAACGACTGATATCGCAATTTTTGTCGGGGGCAGCATCAGATACACGGAAAATCTAACGCTTGGAGGAGATCATATCGATAGGGATTTAGCTCTTGGCCTTTCAACTCCTCTGGGAGAGGCAAGAAAGATCAAGGAAAAATATGGTGTAGCACTATCGGATCTTGTATCTCTAGATGAGAGTATTGAGATCCCAAGTGTGGGGGGGCGCAGGCCAAGGCGGATTCCAAAAGCGGATTTGGCGATGATTATAGAACCGAGAATGGAGGAAATCTTCAGCCTTGTCAGGAGTGAGATAATAAAGTCTGGGTATAGGGATCTTATTCCTGCTGGTGCGGTAATCACTGGGGGGACTGTTATAATGGAGGGAACGGATGACCTTGCGGAAAAGATACTTGGCGTCCCGGTGAGAAGAGGAATTCCGACTGAGTTGGGTGGCTTGAATGATATTATCGCAAATCCTGTTTATTCCACAGGGGTAGGGCTTGTGCTTTATGGTACAAATTACAACGGGGAGAATAAGCTCCGTATAAGAGATGAAAATGTTTTTAAAAAGGTTTTTGATAGTATGAAAAATTGGTTTCAGGAGTTTTTTTAGGTTAAAATCTGATGAGCGGTATTCGACTTAAGGAGGATTAATTAATGGCAAATTTTGAAATCGAGGATTTTGGCCCTGAACAAAAGGCAAGGATAAAGGTCGTCGGTGTAGGGGGATCAGGGGGTAATGCTGTAAATACAATGATTGATAAAAACCTAGGTGGAGTGGAGTTTATTGTTACAAACACCGATTCGCAGGATCTAAAGAAATCAAGAGCGTCAACCAAACTTCAGATTGGATCAAGAACTACAAAGGGTCTTGGCTCTGGCGGTAATCCCGTTCTTGGAAGGGAGGCCGCTCTTGAAGACCAAGCAAAGTTAGCGGAATCGCTGGAAGGAGCCGATATGGTATTTATTACTGCCGGTATGGGTGGAGGCACCGGCACCGGGGCATCTCCGATTATAGCCGCAACTTCTAAGGAACATGGTGCACTCACCATAGGGGTTGTTACGAGACCATTTGGGTTTGAGGGTACCAAGAGAAACAAACAGGCAATAGAGGGCATAGAAAACTTGGAGAAGGAGGTTGACACTCTTATCATCATTCCCAATGACCGTCTCACGGCTGTGCATAAAATAAGCATAATTGAAGCATTCAAGAAAGCTGATGAAGTTCTCTATAATGCTGTTAGAGGTATTTCGGACATAATCAGTGGAACTGGATATATAAACGTAGATTTTGCAGACGTAAAAGCGATAATGGGTGAAAATGGCGGGAAGGCATTGATGGGGTCCGGCTATGCCGAAGGAGAGAATCGCGCAAGGCTTGCAGCTGAAACAGCAATAACTAGCCCATTACTTGAAGATATATCAATAGATGGATCACGAGGGATTCTAATAAATGTAACAGCTTCTCATGACTTCGGTATCGAAGAGCTAAATGATGCCTGTAATTATATAAGAGAGCGTGCTCACGAAGACGTCAATTTGATTTTCGGACTTGTATTTGATGAGGCGTTAAAAGGAGCCGTTCAGATTACGGTTATCGCAACGGGAATACAGAGTATAAAGGAAGAGAGTGTCAGTGAGATAGTGACCAAGTTGCCCACACAAACTCTAGATGACGAGTTTGAAATCCCTGCCTTCGTAAGGAGAAGGGGTATTAAATAAGTTTTTTAACCTAAGGGCTATCTTAATAAAACACCTAAACTCAGAACCCGTTCGCTGGCGTGCAAGTGTATTGCCCGATTACGGCACTCGAGTGGATGTATTATTGGGCATCCATTCCTACCCTTATGTTACCACGGCATGTAGTTGGCACTTCGACCCTGCCCTTCGTTATGCTCGGTGTGATCGGGTTTTTCTAAACGCGGATTTTTGTAAGAAACAAACGTTCCGCGTGTCATCCTGCGATGAATGGATTTGACGACCTTCAAAAACGTTGACACCGAATAAAATCCGTGCATCCTGAGCCCTGAGTAGTGAGCTTTTCGAACTATCGAAGGGTCGAAGGATGATTCCTTGTCATACCCGAGGACTACCAATTAAAAACTTACGGGCGGGAGTTTTATCGGGAAGCCATTATTCTGTCATACCCGAACGAAATCGATTGTCGATCAAAGGTTGCATCTTGGAACCTTCGTTATTGTTACAGAAAAATACTTATTGTTTAATAAGTAACCAGTTAATCAACCGCCTTTCCCCAACGAATTCGGATATCTACGCCAAATTACCTCTGGTATGTTTATTGCAACATGTATTCCGAACAGAGGCAAATGCTCATGAGTGTTATCGACGAGGTTCTAAGCGCTAATAGGGCGTATGGCAAGAAATTTAAGCTTGGCAAGCTGCCTATTCCGCCATCTCGTATGCTCGCTGTGGTTGCGTGTATGGATGCTAGGCTAACAATCGAGGAGATGCTAGGATTAAAGACAGGAGAGGCCCATATAATTCGTAATGCAGGAGGGATAGTATCTGAAGATGCCATAAGATCATTAATAATTTCTCATCATCTCCTTGGTACAAGAGAAATTATGATTATAAATCATACTGATTGCGGAATGCTTACATTTACCGATGAAAAACTTAGAAAAAATCTTTTAAAGAAAACCCGTACCGCAACCGTAGCGCCCCTTTTGTTCCACTCTTTCAGCGATATTTGGGAGAATGTACGACAGCAGATTCAAAAGGTGAAATCTCATCCATGGGTGCCCAAAGATATCCCTGTTAGGGGATTCGTTTATGATGTCAAGACCGGTAAGCTTGACGAGGTTTTTGCTTAAACGATTTAAGGATTGTTTCAGAAAAGATTGTGAAAATTGTAAGAATAGAAAAAAAGTAACCATATCCTACCAATCCTAAGTCTAGGCAAATTCTTCCAAGTCTTCTGCAGGGATTGGGAATTCCTCAATAAACGGAATCCCTATACGAGGGGAGTCGATCCACAGTCCTTCTAAATCGTAAAATTTCCTTAAGGGTTCATAGAACACATGGACTACCACATCCAGAGCATCAATTAGGACCCATTTGCCTTCTGTGTATCCTTCGACACCAATAACCCTTTGTCTGAGCTCTTTTAGTTTTCTTTCAATATGGTCAACAATCGTTCTTACCCCTCTATCCGAGTTGGCACTGCAGATGACAAAATAATCTGTAATGTTACTAAGCGCCTTCATCTCGAGCAGTCTTATATCTTGCGCCTTTTTTTCCCAGGCGGCGCGTGCAATGACTAAAGCCTTTTCTTTGGATTCTATTTAGCGGCCTCCTTCTTGTACATACTGTGCTCTAGTATATAGGCTTCGACACTCGACGGGACAAGATATTTTATGGATTTGAATTTTCTGATTAGTTCTCGTATCTTTGTTGACGATATTTCCAATCCGTCTATTTTAACGAGACTCAAAATCTTGGAGTTTTTATTTATGTAAAGAGTCAAATTGTTATACCGCTTATAATATCGAAAATCATCCCTAATTTCAAGTGGAAGCATTTCGGGGAAATCAAAACCAAATCCAGGCCTCTCTATTACGGCAAAATTCGACGCCCTGAATATTTTCTTATAATCCTTCCAGCTATCTATTTCAGAAAATAGATCGGATCCTGCTATAAAGTATAAGTCAAACGGTGGAAATGCATCGGAAAAATATCGCAGCGTATCGATAGTATAGGACTTTCCACCTCGTTTTATTTCTATATCCGAAATTCCAAAAAAATTGTTATCATTCAATGCGAGCTCAAGCATCTTCAGACGGTCATGAGGTGAAGCCATCCCTGGAGTGGTCTTATGAGGGGGCACGGAGGTTGGAACGAAATAGATTTTCTCAAGATCCAATATTTCTCTGATCTCTTCGGCGGCCCTCAGGTGACCAAAATGGATAGGATCGAATGTTCCACCGAAGAGCCCTACCTTTGTGAGTCGAGTTTCATTCATTCCTTAATTCTCATATTATAATATCTTTTATGTGGGAGGAATATAATTTCATGTCCTACTTCTAATGATTGATTATTCGATTTTAAAATTTGATTAGGGATATTAATATTTTGAAAAGGGCGCATTGTTCATAGAAAAGGAACAAGCAATTTTTCGATCATCTTATTGATGATTGCTTATATATAACCTTCGATCATTAGTTCCTCTCCAAAAACCTTAACCTTTAATCCTCTGATCGCCAGTGCTTCTTTGACTTTTAGAATATTAAGGTCTCCTACCATACTAACACCCTCCGCTCCAATAATTTTTGGCGTATAGAAAAGAACAATCTTGTCAACCACTCTTTGACTCAGCGCCGAAGCCGCCACTCTGCTCCCCCCTTCTATAAGAATGCTTGTTATCTCCAATTCTCCGAGCTTCTTGAGTAAACTAGGTAAATCTATTTTTCCATTTTTATCGCTATCAAAAATTAGGACTCTTGACCCCATATCTTCTAGATTATTTTTCTTTTCTACGTCTGCTTTATGTGTGGTGATTATTAACGGTGATTTATGAATCTTAAGCAATCGTGACTCGATTGGGATCCTGAGTCTGGAGTCAAGTACTATCGGGATGGGTTGATCTGTAGCCCTCTTCCCCAGCCTGACATTAAGCTGCGGATCGTCATGTAGAACGGTTTCTATTCCTACCAGAATAGCATCGACTTTTTTCCTCAGCCTGTGTGCGAAATTTCTTTGACTTTCGCTCCCTATCCATTTTGCATCTCCTGTCATGGTTGCTATCTTGCCATCGAGGGTGCAGGCGAGTTTAAGAGTAACAAAGGGAATCCCAGACCTTATATACTTGAAGAATGCCTCGTTTACGATTTTACAAGCCTCCTCAACTACACCTACTCTTACATTTACGCCCCTTTGTTTAAGGAGTTCTATTCCGTTCCCCGAAACTTTGGGATTTGGATCGAGGGTTCCGACCACAACATTTGATATACCCTTTTTGATGATTGAATCGACGCATCGCGGTGTCCTTTTATCTCCGTGGCAGCATGGCTCCAATGTTACATAGAGGGTCGAGCCATTGACAACGTTCCCCTTGTTTTCAGAATCGAATATGGCTTCTATCTCTGCGTGAGGAAGCCCCGCTTTTTTATGATATCCCTTGCCGATGATTCTTCCTTCTTTAACCAGTACGGCTCCTACAAGGGGGTTCGGACTGGTCATTCCCTCGGCTCTCTTCGCAAGACTGATTGCGAGAGACATATATTTGGTGTCTGAGTCCTTGGGCATATATTTTTTGCGAAACCCAAAAATTATTAGTGAAAGTTAAGTTATGACGGAAATCCTAATGTATGGTTTCCTCACCAGTAACGAATAAAGCCTCTACAAATTCTTCGGCATTAAATTCTCTTAAGTCTCCCAGGCTTTCACCGATACCTATGAATTTAACGGGGATATTTAACTCATCGGCAATAGCCAAAATCACGCCTCCCTTGGCAGTACCGTCCAGCTTAGTGAGGATGATGCCAGTGATGTCGATTGCTTCATTAAACATCTTTGCCTGCTGAATTGCGTTTTGTCCAGTTGTTGCGTCGAGGACTAGTAAGGTTTCGTTGGGAGCTCCATCGAGTTCACGTGATATGACCCTTCTCAACTTTTTAAGTTCTTCCATTAGATTTGTCCTTGTGTGCAATCTTCCTGCCGTATCAACAATGAGGATATCGGTATCCCTTGCTTGGGATGCTTTCAGTGCATCAAATGCGACGGCCGACGGGTCTGAACCGCTCTGGCCTCTTAAGAAGTCGCTGCCGACCCTTTTTGCCCAAATTTCAAGTTGCTCTACAGCCGCGGCCCTAAAGGTATCTGCGGCAGCAACCATTACGGTTTTACCTTCGTTACTGAATTTGTATGCAATTTTCCCGATTGTGGTAGTTTTTCCCACCCCATTCACTCCTGCGATAATTATTACAAATGGTTTTGATTCTATTTTAAGGGGTTTCCCCTCGGACTTTTTCAGCATTTCCAAACATTCTTGTTTAAGGGTGTCCATTATCGCCTTTGAGTCTCTAAGCGATTTCTTCGATAGCTTTTCCTCAATCCTTTGCCTGAGCTTCAAGGTTGTACCAACCCCAAGATCCGCCGTAATTAGTGCCTCCTCAAATTCATCCCATAGATCCTCATCTATTTCCCTTTTTGAGAGTATTTGGTCTAATTTGCCAACCAGGCCAACTTGAGTTTTCGAAAGACCCGACCGGAGTCTTGAAAAAAGGCTTTCCTTGGTTTCAGGCATTTCCTGCACCCTTTTTTCTGCAACGTCATACGGTTCTGTTGTATCGACCATTGCTTTTTCAAATGCATAGCGGTCTTCGTCAATGACGGCTTCTGGCTTTATCCTAAGCTCTTCTTCCACTGCCAGTTCTTTGGTTCCTTGTGTAGATTCATCGGGTCGCGTTTGCTCTAGTACGTCTTGTTGTACCGATTTATTCAATATACGATCAGTCTCAGTGTATTTATCTACTACTGGTTCTTCATGAGGAATATCTTTATGAGGTTCAATGGCTGATTTAACAGGTGAAACATCATGTCTAGGTGTCTCCTCGGGTAAGGAATCCTCTTTTTTGGGTTCCGGTTTTTCTTCGAATAAATAGGTCAGAATTAATGAAATAATTACAATGCCCGCGATCAATATGATAATCCATATTGGTCCGTGGAGGTCGGTGTAAAAATTATTCAAAAGGGGGATTAATTTCTCCATAACTCTATAGCGGTATTACAGAAATTAGTAGCTTTAAGTATTACTTAAATAAGAATCAGATTATTATTACATTCCTGTCTGCTATTATATGATACCATATGATTTGTGGAAAACCTTAATTCCGGTTTTCATCATTAAGCTTTGTGTCTTTTCCAATTAATAGCTTTTACACACAATCCTCATCGGAGATTTTCAGAGTCTTCATCCAAGGCTATTGTCGGGTACATCATGTAGTGATCGATGAGCAATCCGGATTGGCAAAACGAAGGCTATTTGATATGTTATTTGGCGCCCCCTATAATCTAACATTCCAATATCATTGTATTATATTTTAAAACTTGCGGAGATCAAAATTTCTGATATATAATACGTTGTAAATGGCACATGGTTTTGTTCACCTCCATCTACATTCTCAATATTCCCTGCTCGATGGCGCAATAAAATTTGAAGAACTTTTCTCTAAATTACATGAGTTAGGAATGAATTCAGTGGCGCTCACCGACCATGGGAATCTCTTTGGCGCTTTTGACTTTTATAAAAAGGCGAAACAGTTTTCGATTAAGCCCATTATAGGTTGTGAAGTGTACATTACTCCGAAGTTAAAATCGGATAGTACAAACCATGAGAGAAACAATCATCTCATCCTTCTTTCAATGAATCAGCAGGGCTATAAAAACCTATCTAATCTGGTCACCAAGGCATATTTTGAAGGATTTTACAGGAAACCAAGAATAGATCATGAGCTTCTAGAAAAGCACAGTGAAGGGCTCATTGTACTGAGCGGCTGTCTTAATGGCGAGGTTTCCAGGAGCATTCTGAATAATGATATGAAAGAATCGTTAAGCATTGCGGCAAAATACAAGGAGATGTTTGCGGATCGATACTACCTTGAGATTCAGGCAAATAGACTTTCGGACCAGGAACTCGTGAATGAAAAGGTCAAAGAGCTCGGTAAGAGACTTAAAATACCGATTGTTGCTACTAACGATTGTCACTTTTTAAGGCGAGAGGATTCTAAACCACATGATGCTCTTTTATGCATACAGACCGGGACGACATTGGCGGATAAAAATAGGTTTAGATTTCAGGGCGACGAATATTATGTTAAGTCTCACGAGGAAATGCTTGAATCTCTCAGGGGACACGAAGAGGGGATCGAGAGGACGTTAGAAATTGCGGATCGGTGCAATTTTGATTTCGAAACCAATGGTTACAAGTTGCCCGTGTTCGAACTAGAAGATGGGAGATCACACGATGAATATTTAGCTGGACTAGCTAGGGAGAAGCTCGGCAAAAAATTAATGGAAAATGACGTCCCTTCAAACATGATTCCCGTTTACAGAGAGCGTCTCGAGAGTGAAATCAGTACGTTGAAGGATATGGGGTTTTCCGATTATTTGCTGGTTGTTGCAGATTTCATTGATTTTGCAAAGTCACACGGCATACCCGTTGGACCTGGGAGAGGAAGTGCTGCTGGTAGCCTGGTTGCTTATGCACTCGGCATTACTGAAATTGATCCGATACCATACAATCTCATTTTTGAAAGGTTTCTTAATCCCGAGAGAGTAAGTATGCCCGACATCGACGTTGATTTTTGCGGAGATCGAAGAGATGAAGTTATAGGGTATGTTACCGGAAAATACGGGTCCGATAAGGTTGCTCAGATCGGCACTTTTGGAACAATGTCTGCAAAGGCTGTAATAAAAGATGTTGGCAGAGTTCTTGGAATTCCCTATGCGGACGTTGACAAGTTTACCAAACTAATCCCGTCATTCAGGGGCAAGGTTTTTAGCATTGATGACTCAATCGCTCAAGTCCCGCAAATAAGGGACCTGATTGAAAAATCACCCGCACTTAAAGAACTGGTTGAACTCGCTCGACCTCTCGAGAATATGGTGAGGCACTCCTCTACACATGCAGCTGGTGTCGTGATATCTAGTGAACCGCTTGCCGACTATATTCCGTTGTATCGGGGATCAAACAATGAAGTTGTAACACAGTATGATATGAATTCGATTGAACACTTGGGATTTGTGAAATTTGATTTCTTAGGATTAAAGACTCTAACAGTAATAGATAGAACCATTAAATTAATAAAAGAGGGTCGAAATTCCACAGATAGTCTTGATTTTGACATCTCAAAAATTCGTCTCGACGATCCCGATGTTTTTAAACTTCTTTCAAGCAATTATACAAGAGGAATTTTCCAAATTGAGTCATCTGGCATGAAGGAGCTTCTTCAAAGCCTTCAAGCGACGAATTTTGAAGATATCGTTGCCGTGCTCGCGCTTTATCGCCCCGGACCACTCGACAGTGGTATGGTAGACGAATTTATTAAACGAAAACATGGGGAGAAGGATATAGAGTATCCTCTCCCTGAACTGGAAGGAATCTTAAAAGACACATATGGACTTTTTGTCTACCAGGAGCAGATAATGAAGACGGCCAGCTTAGTGGCTGACTACAGTCTTGGCGAGGCGGATCTTCTCAGGCGCGCTATGGGAAAGAAGAAGTCGGCTGAGATGAAGGCTCAGAGACAGCGATTTCTAAGTGGGGCGAAGAAAAATGGAATAAGCCATAAAAAGGCCAAAGAGATATTTGACACGATGGAAAAATTCGCCGATTATTCGTTCAACAAGAGTCATAGCACCGCTTACGCATTATTAACATATCAAACCGCTTACCTCAAGACTCACTTCCCGGCTGAATTTATGGCTGCCCTGCTATCTGCCGAATCAGGAAACAGCGATAAAGTTATATCAAGCATTGCGGAATGCAGGGAAATGGGGATTGAGGTACTCCCACCCGATGTGAAAGAGAGCATGTCGGGATTTACGGCTCAGGCTGGAAAAATTAGGTTTGGTCTTTCCGCGATTAAGCATGTTGGTCAGTCGACGGTTGATGCAATAATAGAATCGAGAAACGAGGGTGGAAAATTTAATTCAGTATTTGATTTCTGTGAGCGGGTGAGTTCGAGAAAAGTAAATAGGAGGACCATCGAGAGCCTGATAAAGAGCGGTGCTTTTGATTCATTGGGAAATCATAGGGCACAACTCATGGAATCGGTAGATACACTCTTGACTTATACATCAATCAAGCAGAAATGCTCTCCTGAGGGCCAGAGCACTCTTTTTACAATGAATGAATCGCTTTCCCAACCCAGATTACCAGAGGTTGAAGAATGGAATGAGAAAGAGATACTGAAAAATGAAATGGAGGTGTTGGGGTTTTTCGTCACTAATCACCCAATGGCAAAATACGTCTCTGAGATAGAAGAGTATACTTCGAACATTGATACAGAGCATATATGTGAAATAAAGGAAAGGAGCGAGGTCACGATAGCAGGTGTCGTACGATCAATGACTGTAAGGCACACAAAAAATGGATCTGGTATTTTTGGGAATCTAGTACTCGAAGACATGAAAGGATCGGTGGAAGTTTTGATATTCAATGACCTACTTAGAAAATCACTTCCTTTGTTAGAAGAAAAAGTAGAGCCCATTATTGTGAAGGGGAGGTTAGAAACCACTGAAGAAAGGGTAAGAATAAGGGCGAATAACATATTATCACTTAGAGAGGTTAGGAACAATTCAAAGGTTCATATCAGGCCAAGGGATAGTGTTAAGAGAGATGATCTTCATAGATTAATGGAAATAATTAAATACTACCCAGGTGAATCTTTGGTACATCTTCATTTTGAAACAAGCCTAGGGGAGGCTGTCATTGAAATCGGTGAATCAAGGGTTGAAATTCAGGATAAGTTTATTGAAGATGTTGAGGGGCTTTTTGGTAAGGGTACTTTGAGGTTCGGATAGCAACTATTTAACCCCTAAATCTCTAAGCACATCTTTAAGCTTATCAGGGAATCTCGTCACAACAAAGATTTCTTGAATCGAAGTTCCGCTCTTTGCAATAAGCTTCGCACCACTAATGGTGTTATATTTGTATTTTACGATAAGTTTCTCACCGGTGGCGTTACTAACTTTTATCTCACCTGGCAATATTCCCTCGACAAATTCAAGGGTCGAGATGTTTTCTTCTAGAAATTTCTTTAGTCCCTTTATCATACTATGTTGTCTTTTGATTTTGAGTTTTCTGTGTCTCATTGTCATCGGGTTTCCTGTTTGTGGATTGCTACAACAAACTAAAGAAACAAATTAACATCGGAAGAATTTCACGACTCGAAATAACTCTTCATTCAAGAAATTTTTAATTTATAAATATAGTATTACTGGCCAATAAAACACCTGATCTCGATATAAATAATTATTGTTAAAATCAATTTGGATTGTCTTGAATATCTTTTCGGAAGCGTGAGACCAATTTCAAGTATTTATATCGATTTGTTTAACGTGGGGCCCAAAGGCATATTCTTGGGTTATTTCGAGCTGGTATTTCAATTCATTAACCAACCTTTCCTTGAGATCTTTCAAGGATAGCATTCCGTAATATTTTCCGTCCTCATCGAGAATTATCAGGTGAGAGATGTTGTTAGTGTTCATCAGTTCCAGACATTCATAGAATGAAGAGTCGAGACCTACTGTACGCAGGTCTGTTGTCATAATATCTTCTACCTTTAATTCACACGGATTCCTGCCCATGGCAACAACCATGTTCGAGAAGTCACTCTGGCCCACAACCCCAACTATTTGTCCCTTTCTTCTGACACCGATGGTTCTTACCTTAAAGTTCTTTAGCTTAAGGGCTGCAACATCAGTGGTGTCTTCAGCATCCACAAAGTAGACCCTTTCCCTTTTTCCTATCAAGTCTCTGACTTTTAGATTTTTTAACATGGATGCCCTCCTATGTTGTTATTACAGACTTTTACTTAAAGATACATATGTCTATACCTTTTATCTTAGCATAAAATTTAAAAATAAAGAACCCAGATCAATTATTTTCTTAGATGCCCGATTCTGTTCGTAATAGAATGAGATTTTTATGATTGTTATTTCATCATATTAGTAATTTGATTAAAATTAATACAAGAAGGCATTAATCCTGGAATTATTGTTGATTTTGTCTGGGATAATGTCTATAATCTTATATTTTGAAACCCGGTTAGGGTTTTTTCTTCTAAAATCAATCAAAATATAAAGGAGGTACGTATATGTCCGATTACGCTCATCCAGAGGTGTTGGTTAGCACTCAGTGGGTTGAAGATCATGTAAATGATCCTAACATCAGAATTGTAGAATCTGATGAGGACGTACTGCTTTACGATGTTGGTCATGTGCCAGGTGCTGTGAAGATTGATTGGCAGACTGAGCTGCAAGATCAATTGATAAGGGATTATGTAAGCAAAGAAAATTTTGAGAAACTGATGTCAGATAAGGGAATCACGAATGACTCCACGGTGGTATTCTACGGTGACAAGAGCAATTGGTGGGCCTGCTACGCTTTTTGGACATTCAATGTGATGGGGCACGATAAGTGTTTGATCATGAATGGTGGAAGGCAAAAATGGATTGAAGAGAAACGCCCTTTATCAAAGGACTTGCCAAGTGATCCTAAAACTGATTACAAGGTTACTAAAACCAATGAATTTATAAGAGCATTTCGTGACGAGGTAATGAAACATATGGGATCTGGAAATCCTCTAATCGATGTTCGTTCACCAAAGGAATTTACTGGAGAGCTTCTTCATATGGAAGCCTATCCCCAAGAGGGGGCATTGAGGGGAGGGCACATACCAAGTGCGAAAAATGTTCCCTGGGCACGCGCAGCTAACGAGGATGGAACATTTAAATCACCGGATGAACTAAAAGCGATTTATCAAGGGGAAGTCGGTCTAAAACAAGGCGATAACGTAATCGCATACTGTCGAATAGGAGAAAGGTCCTCTCACACCTGGTTTGTCTTGACTTATCTACTGGGCTTCAAAAACGTGAAGAACTATGATGGGTCATGGACGGAGTGGGGCAACCTTGTCAAGGCTCCAATTGAAAGACCGTAATTGGTCCAAATGGTGCTGGCGGTGTAAAGACTTAAATACGCAGCCTAAATAGAATTGTACGTATTTTTTTTATTAAAGAAATTTCTAGGTTATATTTTCAGTTATGGAAATGGATCGTGAAGAGCTCATGCAAGTTATATTGGACCATTATGAGAATCCCAGGCATTATGGGGCTCGTGAGGATTCGTATGTAGTTCAGAAGGGTGGTAATCCTGGATGTGGTGACATTATTACGATTTATCTCAAACTCGATGATGACGGAAGAATCAGAGATGTTTCTTTCGATGGAGAGGGTTGCATAATAAGCCAAGCTACTACGTCTATGATTACCGATATTGTTTTGGGTAAAACCGCTGAAGAGGTGGAGAAGATGAATCCGGATGTTATCACAGATTTGATTGGCAAGGACCTGGCATTAACACGTCCGCGCTGTGCTACTCTTGGCATTACAACAATAAAGCAAGCAATACAGGAATGGCGTAAGCAAAAGACGATAGCCGAGATTGAGAAGGAAAGAAGCTTAGCAAACAATTAACAAACATACTTTAGCAAGGCTATTTTTTGTTATTGCAATTAATTACAAGGTATAACTAGCTTGTTCTACCCATCAGCAGGAGTCTGATTTTTCATCTTGCTGAAGAAATCTCAAAAATCAAATTCCCTGGGTCAAGCATGGATTACGTACATATTTGGATTTTGTGACCTGAGTGATCGTAGTCTCTGTTCTATTATCTTGGCAAATCTCTTCATCAGTTCGTAGCCAAGATCATGATCCTCCTCGCATTGTTTCCTGATTTTATCACCGTCGATCGAAATCGCTTTAGTCAGTCCTATAGCTCGGGCGTCAAAATGCCATCGGTGTGGAGGAAACAGCCAAGACCACCCAAGTACGTCGCCTTCACCGAGGTTAAGGACTACAATGGGATCTCTTTCTGGTGCCATTAATGCCTCTATAGCAACATTGCCTTGCAAAATGATATAAAACGTATTTGCTCTTTCATTTTCACGGAAAATAATTTCACCAGGATCAAATCGCGCTTCGGATGCACATGCTAAAATTAAATCGAGGTAGGTTTTGCTCAGGCCCTTAAAAAAAGGGTGTTTCGAAATAAATGACTTAAGTTTCTGCACCTAATTTCTCCTCTTGTTTACAACGAAATTGTAACATAGAATTCTGAACGCCATATGGTTAATAATTGCCTAGAATTGTATGAATACTACTCGACTTATTATACCATGGTTCAAAAAGATTAGAGTTTTCAGGTCGCGTAGAGTATCGGTTTATTCTGTTGAGCAGTTAACTGCTCAACAGAATAAACGTCTTGTGAAGGAATTTAATAAAATCCCTTTTGATTATATTGGGTGAGAATCATATGTTGATGATTCTTATGTTAATCGCTTAATTACTCACCGTAATCAAGTCTTTCAGTGTCTCGTATTTCTTTTCGCCTATGCCCTTTACATTCATTATGTCTTCAGTCGTTTCGAACTTGCCATTCTGCTCTCTGTATTCGATTATCTTTTTTGCAGTAGCCTCACCTATTCCGGGCAGTTCGGCGAGTTGCTCAACTGAAGCTTCATTTAAATCGACGGGCGCGGCTTGTGACAAGCCGTATGAGGTGAAAAGAAAGATCGACAAAGAAACTAAAAGAAACAATCTGAGTTTCTTCATGGTGTTCCTACCTCCCTTGAATTTGATTTCTGGTGAAAAGTATACGGCTATTTTTATTTTGTTGTTGAAATTTATTTTAATAGAATTTAAAAATCCCATCCATTCAAGTAAAGGTAGTTAGATATGTGAAAGTATTTTCAATTTCAGGCTTCCTCTAGGACCTTTCAAAATTGTCGGTGATGTAAAGTCCATATATTTCAGGGACAAGATCTTTAAAAGTATTTTCTTCAATTATCCTATCTTTTCTTTCTAACTTCTTTGTCTTGATACTGAATAGATCCTGACCTTTCATCAGGACATGGTTCAGCACAGGTACAGAGAAGAAACCTATGTCCTCGTTCGCACGTGAAAAGTCCCTCTTTTTTAAAGAGCCTGTCCTGAGCTAGGTCGAAGGGGGATTTAGGGAGATTTTTACGTCTTCGTTTCTGATTTTCTTAACGCAATTTTTGGAAGGCCGTTCGAATCCTTTACATTCTGAAAAGGATTAATCAAAATAAATCTATTCATGAAATTCTGAGTATTTTGTGCACGAAATATCTAACATCTACAGGTGATGCTTAACAGTTCACTAAGTCAACCAAAACCCGTGCGTCCTGAGCCCTCAGTAGTGAGCTTGTCGAACTATCGAGGGGTCGATGGACGAATGTTTGTCATGCCCGAGGACTCCCCGCCAACGACATGCGGGGACAAGCGTAATCGGGCATCCATGAAGAATTACGTTGAAGAATGACATCGTAGATCCCCGATAAATGCTTTCGGGGATGACATGTTTCAGAGTTACCTATATCGTATGTTGGAATGTCTCCATTAAAAGATTAGACCATAAAACTAAAATTAAATGTGAACAGATGCGATGGTTGATAACATGTATCTTTTTTTATAGAATAGGGATCTTAAATAAATATTAAAGGACAAACAAAATGGAAAGATGGGTTATATTTGCACTCACCGCTACTATGATGTGGGGGCTTGGAAGCTTTTTTGGAAAGGTCGCATTGATGAGGGATATTCCATATCGTGTCTATTTTTTCGAGGGGATCGGAACTATAACTGTATTAACCTCGTTGATCATCTTTAAAAGGCACGAAATCTTTACGGGCTTCGCTGTAAACCCCTACGCTTTGCTAATGGGGCTAACATGGGGAATAGGGACAATAATTTTTATTATTGCCTTACAACCAGCAAAACTCTCTGCTCTTGTTCCTTTAACAGCGGTGTATCCAGCGGTCACAGTGATACTGGGCGTTATTGTTTTACATGAACGATTAGACTTGAGAGAGATTTTAGGAATTGTTTTTGCCATCCTAACAGTAGTGTTGCTATCTAAATAATGCTTCAATTAATAACTTAGGAGATGTAGAATCGAAAAGTCAAATGGCGCTCAAATAAATAAAGCCAAAATGCCGCCTGTGACAAATTGGGGGGGGTGTGCTTTGTATGAAAGTTTCAGCGAATCCTGCTTTCAGATTTAGAATTTTTAAATTCAACAAGTTATAAATTTAGCTCTAATTGGCTAAAGATTTGAACATTGGTTATATTAACATTTATTTTAATTTGGAATATTTTAATGCCTCACTTAGAGGAAATTTCAAGTTTTTACAAAACCATTTATCATACCAAGTATAAACTGTGTAAATGGTGTTAGCCGGTTTTATCTAAATTGATTTTTATATTTTGTTATTTTAAATTCTGTTTTAATCAAAGTATACATAGTTTGAGGAGGTAAGATGGGAAAAAGAGGCAATTCTAATTCTATTCTGAACAAGGGCTATGAAGAAGCCCTAAAATATCCCTTTTTTGAAGCAGTATTTAACAGGCGCTCACGCCGATTCGGATTAGGCATGGAGCTGAAAGATTCCACCCTTGAATTTACATCTGACTATGACCCTATTCCACTGGATGAATTGGAGGAGGCATTATTAGTATGGTCTGGAACAGGTCTAACAGGACTTTGCCTTGCGGACCTCCCACCTGAAACTGGTATTGATCTACTGTGTCAGTGGACCGGGCGTACATGGCCTTCGGCTTGTAATAACCATGGTACAGAGTTGTTTTTTACAAATGATAAGGGTCTTTATTACATTGATGTTAAGAGAATGCTCCCCCAACATCATGAACTCGATATGTTCTTTAACATGAGCCGTGATGAAAAGATCCAGCGAGTGCTTGAACTTTACCGCGAAAGTTTGGTTAAGATCGAAGACGGGCGGGCAAATCTTCCTGATAAGATGCCGGGTTTATTTAATTTCAATCAGTGGAATACAAACAAACCGGGAACATCTGTTTTCATACCGGTGACTGACATAACGGAAGAGTATATAAATCTGCTTCTTTTATATTGCAGTAGTACTTATGGATTTACCATTATCGATGATCTAACCGGTAAACCGGCGGGAATTGAAAAATGGGTTAAGATGGGGAGACTCAAGGAGCAGGTTAAGCTATCCCTTTTTGATCTTGAAGTGAGAATCCTCACAGGACTAAATGTTGAGCAGGCATTTATATGTCAGAATATGAGCCTGGCGCTTCAGGCGCTGGGCCTTGCGGGTTGGACGTTTAGCGGATTTATTCCAAGATTTGCGATGGGCGCTGCACCTCAGTTATTCAAGGGATTAGGTTTTAGGTTTATTCAACCCAAAAAGGGGCCAATAGATCCCCCAACAACAGTGCCTGTGGGAAGGGATGGTGTTTTGGAAGGGTATTGTCCTCCGTATTACAAGGATATGGGCGAGGCTATTGAGGCTTTCTTTGAGCACAAGAATGAAGCCTGGAAACCAGAGAAGCCATTTCCTTATGCCGAACCCGATAAACATCTGATGAAAGCCCCAAAGCCCACTGAGAGGACAATCCAGATTGTAAAAGACGTCGCTAATTACATATACGACACATATGGAAGATTCCCTGCATTTGTTGATCCAATGTACATGCGTCTAGTTTTTCAAGCAATGCATCTAGACCTCGAATTCTACGATAAGTATTATCCGCCTGGCTCTTATTCAGACATGCACGTAAACCACTTCAAGCTCTTTCATCCAGACATGAAGGATCCTTTTGCTTATAAGACCGAAAAGAAGAGGGTTAGGGCCAAACAACCCGGAAAGAAGAAGATTAAGGCCTGACCCCTTTTTTATTTTTTATATTCCCCAGCCACCGCTAAGGTGAATGTTGGTACCGTTTACATACCTCGCTTCGTCTGAAAGAAGGAAGGTTACCGCTTCAACAGCGTCACTTGTACTACCTAAATAACCCGCCGGGATTCGCTTGACCATAGCTTCCAGCTCTTCTTTCGGCGCACTCCCTGAGTCGATAAAACCCGGCGAGATTGCATTTACGGTTATTCCATGAGGGGCCAGCGTGCGTGCTAACGATCGGGTAAGTATCAGAACGCCCGCCTTTGCGATATAATGCGCCGTTAGGTTCGGTTGAGCAACCATTTGATCTGCGTTTGCCATGCTGAAGTTCACAATACGTCCCCAATTTCGGCCGATCATTCCCGGTGACACAGCTTTACTAAGGTAAAAGATCGGATGCAGGTTATTGTCAAACATGGAATGCCAACCTTCAAGAGTTTCTTCTAAAAGATTTACACGATGATATGGACCGGCACAGTTTATTAATGCATCAATATGTCCCCATTCACTCTCTACTTTTTTGACAAATTCCTCAGCTGCCTTTGGGTTCGAAACATCGCACTGAATTGAAATGCATTTGCTACCCAATTCCTCAATCTCTTGTTTTGTTTTCTCGGCTTCAGCGCTAGATTTCCTATAACAAATAGCGACAGACCAACCCTGCTCCGCAAGTCTAAGTCCTATGGCTCTTCCAATACCCTTTGCCCCACCCGTTATTAATGCAACCTTTTTATTCATTTCCGAACCCTTTATTATAGACATGCCATGGCATGTCTCTACAATGATGATCAAAAATCTGGATTGTATTTGTCAAATTCCCATTTTAGAGGATTATATTTTATATATTCCCTGATTTTATTTAGTGATTTCTCATTACGAATAATGTGCTCATAGAAACGTCTCTGCCATCCAAAATTATTATAACCATTGTTTCTACACCACCGCGTCACACTGGATTTATATTGATTAATGATAACGGATAGTGAACCAGAGATTGGTTTCGAGAATTTGTTTGTAAAAGTACCATCTTGTAGGGACACGCCATGGCGTGTCTCTACAGTTGGATTATCTATGATTAGTATCCCATGAATGTGATTAGGCATTATAATGTATTCATTTAATGTAGCATTTCTGAAATGTTTTGGTATTTCAGACCAGTATGAATTACATATCTCGCCGATTTCCGATAACTCAATATTTTCTCGTACCACCCTACCTAAGAATACTTTCCGGTATTTAGTACAAATTGTTATAAAGTAATACGCACTAGACGAATAATCCCATTCTTTCAACCTAGTTGAATCTGTGCGATGCTTAGTGTTGAAGAAATTCATGCGTATGATTCAGATGAAGTTAAACATATGAGTAAACATAATTATATTGTAAAAAGTTTCATTTAATAACTGAAGACGAGACCCTTCAAAATCATATTTAAAATAGCAAGGACAATTGCTCCAAAGAACGCAGACCAGAACCCATTTACTGCGAAGCCAGGAACAAAAAAAGTCGCGAATTTAAGCATTAGTGCATTTATAACAAAAAGAAAGATCCCGAAGGTAAGGATTGAGATTGGGAGAGTAAGGATTTTTAATATAAATCCGAGTGTCGCATTAATTAGACCAATCACAACTGCTGCTAGCAGGGCAGACCAAAAGTTTTTGATTTCAAACCCCGGGATTAGGTGAGCCACTATCACCAGGCTTAAGGCACTTAAAATCCAACTGATAATCAATACCATAGTGGATACTCCTTTGGAGATGAAGAAGTTATATCAGTATTTTAAAGAACGGGATTTATTGAAAATCAAGATAAATGAACAGATAACCTTAAATAATCCCAGAAAACTAAAGCGCTTAACATTACAATTACCCCGTTTAAATTGGTTTTAAATTAAAAGATCGTCTTAAATTGACACAATGTTTCAGTACTTATACTATTCATCTAAAGTTGATTTTCTCAAGTTACTCATTGCTATAAAGAAAAATCCGGACGGTCGAGGTCATTTACTGATAAAGGTGCTCTAGAGACCATTATGGACAGCACAGTTACGAGACAGGTCGGTCGAACAGTTGCGAGAGAGCTAAGTCGTGGGATCTTGGGTGTATTCGGGCTTGGAGGTAGAACGCGCGGCACCGGGACAAGACGAACTACAAGAAGGCCCTCCTGGTTCTGACACCTCTTTGTCATTTCCGCGGACGGTCAGGGGGAATCCATGTCATTTAGATCCCCGATAACTATGCTCCTGGATGACAAAAGAGGCGCCATTCCCAAATACCTTTATTGGGAATCCATGTGGTTAACCGAGATCCTTCAACCTCGGCATTACCTCTTCAACCAGTAGCTTCATGCAGTGAACCCATTTGTCTTTGGGCTTCCACTCGTGACCCATTACAAGCAACACACCAAATCCCCCAACGTGATCGTAGAGTTCCTTTATTCGCTCCACTACATCATCGGGGCTCCCGACCAACCATATATTGTCGATCATATAATCCGGTGTTACGTCGGAATCAGCCATGGATTTATCAACTTTAAAGATATCTAGGTTGCCCCTAATTTTTGGGACTATTTTGAAAAAGTAATCAGTAAAGTCTCTCGCTAGGGTTCCTTCCTTAACCTCCTTTTTTGCCTCTTCAGTGGTGTCGGCTACATAAACGTCTCTTGCAATTCTCCACTTTGAACGATCGGGGGTTTTGCCTGACTTTTTAGCTCCTTCTTCAACAGACGACCAATGAGTAATTAAAATATCTTTAGGTATAAAGTTAATGCTCATGGGTATCCAGTTCCTCTCCCCTGCTATACTCAGTGTCCCCGATGATTCTGTTAGCCCCGCAACTGCGATTGGTGGATGGGGAGTTTGATAAGGTTTAACATGCACACCTAGACCTACGTCATTTTGCCGCTCCGGAACGCGAAACTTCCATCGCTTGTTTCCATAAGGACCAGGCCTTGGGTTATTCCATAGATTAAGGATAAAATCCAGTGACTCATTTGTTAAATCCCTTTGCTCCCCTGTTTTTGGGTCAATCCCGAATGCTTGAAAGTCACCGATAAATGTCCCCGATCCGACACCCCAGTAGAATCTCCCTTTAGCCAAATGGTCAAGAACAGCTATTCTGTGGGCGAGGACGAAAGGATCATGATTTGGTAGACACGAAACGCCCGTGCCAAGTATTATGTTTTTAGTTAGGGGAATAGCTTTAGCAATAAACAGGTCGGGTGCGGGTATATTCTCCCATTCTGCGGTGAAGTGCTCCCCAATCCAAGCCTCTTTGAAACCAAGTTGGTCGAGTATGATTATCTGCTCAAGGTCCTCATCAAGACTCTGAGTATAATCGGAACCTAGGGGATGAAGAGGCATTGTAAAATAGCCAATTTCCATTCGAATCTCCTTACCAATCAATTAGAAGATAGCGTGATGATATTATCACGTAGAATGTGTTTCTTGCAACTCGGTAATTGATGAATGGGCAATTATTCCGTTAGGAAATATTTTTTTCTATATTCAATTTGTAAATTTTTGTAATTGTCATAGTCCAATTCCCATTTCAGTGGATTCTTTAAAACGTATTCCCTTATTTAATTTAGATCATATTCATTTCGAATTATGTGTTCATAGAAATTTCCTTGCCAAACAGGCATTCCACGGGTTCCAAGCATTTTATTGATTCGTTTGGTTGCAGAGGATTAAATAATCGAATGATAGTTGGAATCGAATTTTGTACGGGTTTTTCACAATGTTCAAACGTAGGGGGCACGCTGCAGCGTGCCCCCTACTTGAAATAAATACCTCAAATATTTTATAATTCTTTCTGTTTTATGTTACGCTCTTTGCGAAATACATAAAAAATCGCCTAATCATAAGCATTACGTTTCTCAGGTTAAGTGAGTTCATTGGTAATTAAACGTAGAAAAGGAGAACGATATGGGTTATACGAAAGATGCCTTCCGCGCTTGGGGACGTATCCTTACAGGATATTATCCTTTCTTAGCTATCGAGATCACACGCGCATGCCCTCTCAGTTGCCCTGGTTGTTATGCGTATGAGCCTCAGCATCTTCATCAGCTTGGGCCGTTGATAGAATTATCTGACTACAAGGGTCAAAGGTTGATAGACGGCGTTTTAAACCTCGTGCAACAATACCGTCCAGTTTATGTCTCAATTGTCGGGGGTGAGCCTCTGGTGCGATACAGGGAATTGGATGCTATACTCCCGGAGATAAGTAAACAGGGCATCACAACCATGGTCGTAACCAGTGCTGTCCGCGAGATTCCCAAATCATGGAGTGGCATTGAGCGATTGCGTTTGGCTGTCTCCATAGATGGGCTGCAGCCTGAGCACGATGTAAGAAGAGCGCCCGCAACCTATGATCGTATCCTTAAAAGCATTTCGCACCATACAATCACAGTTCATTGCACAGTGACAGGCCAGATGGCTAGAAGGCCAAATTACCTTGAGCAGTTTTTAACGTTCTGGTCTGAAAGGTCGGAGGTTAATACGATTTGGTTTAGCCTTTTTACACCCCAAAAAAATGCTCGGGCAGAAGAGATTCTTACGCCGGAGGAACGGGCAAGAGTAGTGAACGAGCTTGCCGGGTTACGAGATCGATTTCCGAAACTGGATATGTCGGATTCAGTGGTTGAAGGATACCTTGATCCCCCAAGATCACCGAGTGAATGTGTTTTTGCTCGAGCTAACCTTAGCGTCACAGCAGATTTAAGAAACAGAATAACACCCTGTCAGTTAGGGGGAGAACCCGATTGTTCTCAATGCGGGTGTATGGCGTCGGCCGGCATGAAATCGGTAGGTGAATACCGAGTAATGGGATTCGTACCTTTGAGATCAATTTTTGAAGTATCTGAACGCATAGGAAAGGGCGTTAAAAAAGTTATGGGGAGGGAACTTTATTGAGCGCTGTAACTGCATATTGGGCGACGCGCGTGATAAATCGCAGCCCAGGAAAGGTCTTCTCAAACCGTACGCCGGACTTGACTGGTAGTGTTCCTAGGATCTAATGCGATTGGTCGTACGAAGAAAGGCAAAAAGCGTTTGCATGTTGGCCAAGTAAACATCTTAATATAGGGGGAAGAAATAATGATAAAAATTAGCGTCTTTTATCCGAATGAGGAAGGGAAAGGATTTGACATGGAGTACTACTGTAAAAAGCATATACCCATGGTGCAGGAGAAGTTAGGAGCTCAGTGCAAGGGTGTGGCTGTGGAGCAAGGTCTTGGTGGCGCGGAACCCGGATCACGAGCGACTTTCGTCGCCATGGGCCATCTATATTTCGATTCGGTAGAGGCATTTCAAGCGGCCTTCGGGCCACACGCTGAAGCGATTATGGGAGATATCCCTAACTACACCGATATTCGCCCCACGATTCAGATCAGCGAAGTGAAAATATAGAAAATATAGTAACCTGA
>DASWID010000182.1 GCA_036397855.1 Thermodesulfobacteriota bacterium
GCCACTATACAATATTCAAGCAATACAGGGAGCAGAATTCGAAGAGTTCTCAGGGCGGATAATGCCCAAAAGCTACGGCAATGTATTAGACGAATACAACGCAGTCAGAAACAATGTGGGAATCCATGATTTATCACACCATGGAAAGATAGGGCTTGGCGGTAAGGAGCATATTAAATTTCTTCAAGGGATACTTTCAAACGATGTAAAAAAACTCGAAGAGGGCGATGGACAGTATGCAACCTTTCTTACACCAAAAGGAAGAATCATCGCTGACATGAAGCTCTATAGGAAGGAAGCGTCTGTACTTATTGAATTAGAACCAGGCCTTAACGAAAAAGTTATAGAACTACTCTTAAAATATAAGATTTCTTATAAGGTAGATATTGAAGATCTAACTGAAAGCCTATCACTTATTTCAGTACAGGGACCGAATTCAAAAAAACTCATTGAAAAAACGTTGGGGAAAAAAATCCCTGATCTAAAAGAATACAGCTTTTTCTTGGGTGATATAAATGGCAAAGAGCTTTTGATAGCTTACGTAAACAGGACCGGAGAACTGGGGTTTGATATATTTGTTTCATCCGATGGCGTAAATAAAACCCTCTGGGAAAGCTTAATAGCAAAGGGACAGGAATTCGAAGCCAGGCCAGTCGGTCTTGTTGCGTTTGAAACCCTGAGGATTGAAGCAGGAATTCCCAGGTATGGCGTTGATATGAATGAAAATACCATCCCTATCGAAGCCGGGCTATGGAACGCGTTGAGCTTTGATAAGGGATGCTATGTCGGGCAAGAGGTAATAGCGAGGATTAAATGGAGGGGACATGTAAACTGGCATCTTGCAGGTTTTAGAATTGATGGTGATTATATGCCCCAAAAGAATAGCAAAGTCATAATCGGTGAAAGGGAAATTGGATATATCACAAGCAGCGCATACTCACCCAAGTTAACTAAAATAATCGCACTGGGGTATATAAGAAGAGAATTCAACAAGCCAGGGGTTCAAGTTACCATTAAGATGGAATCAAGCAAAACTGTTGCAGCTGAAGTCAGTCAGATACCGTTTTATAACCGAAACTGATTCCTCAAAATCAATAAAAAATGCTGAATTTGTTCTCATATATTTTCCAGACTATCTTTATTATCTAAAGGGAAATATTGGATCAATATGCTGACAGCTCATTTCGGAAGTCTAATAACAAACACAAAGATGCAGTCCGGATATATATCATTGTTACATCACTGTTACTGTAAGACATTACATAACATACTAGTCCTTTCAACAAATAGACAGCTAATCATCTAATATTATTAATCTAAGCTTATCTGTCCTAAACTAACGACTCATGCAATTCATAACCAAAATAAATCTCATTGTAACTGATGAAGTTTTATCGTTGTTAATGTATTGGATACCTTATTTTGATTATCATTGTATTTTGTACTAGTATAGTATATAGTATGCTTTATATTAAGGAGTTTATTTAATATTGCTAATGAGGAAACGAACATTAGACTGAGTCTTAATGTAAGTTATAAGGTAATCTCTTTAACTACTTAGGTTGATTAGGTATTTCGCGATCTGCAATAATTGATTTTAGCTTTAAACAGTGCTAAAAGCGGAGGAGGCAACTTCGTTTCATTCAATTGATTTTACTAAACTTACCTTGTTAGCAATGAGAGGAGGGAAACATGATATTCGATTCAATTATTGGGTGGTTTTCTAATGATCTAGCAGTCGATTTGGGCACGGCAAACACTTTAGTATACGTAAAGGGAAAGGGAATAGTAGCTAACGAGCCATCTGTTGTAGCAATCCAAGATCATGACGGTAGATCAAAGAGAATACTTGCAGTAGGAAAAGAAGCGAAGGACATGGTTGGACGAACCCCTGGATCGATCAAGGCTATTAGGCCGCTGAAAGAGGGTGTCATTGCGGATTTTGATGTCGCTCAAAAGATGTTGGAGTACTTCATAAGAAAAACACATAACAATCGAAAGAGCTTTGTAAGACCGAGAATAATTGTTTCAGTTCCGATCGGTATAACCGAGGTTGAAAAAAGGGCCGTGAGAGAGTCTGCAGAAGCAGCGGGTGCTCGTGAGGTTTATTTAATTGAAGAAACCATGGCAGCAGCGCTCGGAGCGGGCATGGCAGTAACAGAGCCCGGAGGAAACATGGTTGTGGACATCGGAGGGGGAACTACTGGGGTTGCAGTAATATCCCTCGCAGGCATTGTTGTGAGCAAATCGGTAAAGATTGGCGGGGACAGACTCGATGAGTCAATCACACAGTATGTAAAGAGCAATTACAGTATGCTGATAGGAGAAAGAACCGCTGAAATGGTCAAGATAAGGCTTGGTAAAGCCATGGGAAATGGCGACGTCGGCTCTATGAATGTTAAGGGAAGGGATCTAAGAGCGGGGATACCAAAAACCGTGGAAATAACCTCGGAAGAAGTCAGAGAAGCCCTTAGCGGTCCGTTAAATTCAATCGTCGAAGCTATCAAGCAGACGTTGGAAAGGACTCCACCAGAACTAGCAGCGGATATCGTTGATAACGGCATAGTTTTAACGGGAGGTGGAGCCTTATTGGGGGGACTTGATACGTTGATTAACGATGCTACCGGCCTTCCTGTTACTGTGGCAGAAGATCCCCTAACCTGTGTCGTTCTGGGTTCCGGGAGAGCTCTTGACGAATTGGATCTCTTAAAAGAAGTTAGCTTATGGTGAGATTATCACAAAGGATCTAGTATTGATCAGTCCATCCCATTTGCTCTCAAGCAAATGGATTCTTACAAATAAGTATGGGTTTTTTGAAGCGCCACCCGTTAATAATCATAATACTTTCCTTGCTCTTAGCAGTGCAGGTTTTTTCATTGTCCACTGATGAAAAACATATGCCGGCCCCGTTTTCAAAATTTATTCTTAACCTAACGTATTATCCGCAGAAATTTACCTATGAAGTCACAGACTCAATGATTAATATATGGCAAAATTACATTGATCTTGTGGACGTGAGAAATGAAAACAAGAGACTTATGCTCGAAAATGCTCAACTCCGTCATGAAAATATGCAACTTCTAGAAGCTAAATTACAGAACGATAGGCTCAAGAAATTATTAGAATTTAAAGACTATGCGCAAGCTCGGACACTAACTGCAAATGTGATTGCAGGAAGCCCTTCCATAAATAGAACAGAGGTAGTAATCATTGATAAGGGTAATAATGATGGTATAAGTGAGGGAATGCCAATCGCAACATTCGAGGGAATTGTAGGAAGGGTTTATCTAGTCGGTGATAGAGACGCTGAAGTAATGTTGATTACAGATCCCTTGAGCGCTGTAGACGCATACATCCATCGAACCAGGGCCAGAGGAATCGTTAAGGGTACGGGCCTCGGATGTGTAATGGAATATATCGAGAGTAAAACAGACCTAAGTATAGGTGATAAAGTTATATCATCAGGAAAAGACGGATTTTTCCCTAAAGGTGTTGTCATAGGAACCGTAGAGGAAATCGAAAGAAAAGGTAATTTTCTAAGTGCCAAAGTATCCCCAAACGTGGAATTGAACTCACTAGAAGAGGTACTTGTAATACGTGATCCCTCGGACAAAATGGAATTAAATGAATAACGCAATTACTGCCATATTTTTTATCTCTCTGTCCCTGCTTTTTATTGTACTCCAATCTACTTTGCTTGCTCCAATCAAAATTGGAAGTTTTAGCCCAGACTTCAATCTAATTTTAATAATAATTATTGCGATGCTCTCGGACGTTAAAGGTGGTTCGATTTTTGCACTGGGAAATGGATATTTGATGGATGTACTGTCAGGCGGGCTTATAGGAGTGAATGCACTATCAAGACTTAGTATCTATGCTGCAATTCGTGGTACTACCAATAACATCTATTATCAACAAATTCCAGTCTTATTGATCGTAATATTTCTCAGTACTATTTTTTCATGGTTTTTTATTTGGGTTGTTATTAAAATTAACTCCGAAATTGATCTTAGTGTTTCTCTTTACGTGATATTAAAACAGGGAGCCATAAACACACTAATTGGACTCCCACTCTATTTAATGATAAAGAAAATCCATGAAAGAATACAAAAATAGGCTAATTATAGCAACCGTAATCATTATTCAAGTGTTTTTGATCCTCGCGGGGAGGATGTGGTATATGCAAATCCTGAAAGGCAACGAATATGAAAAATTCTCACGAGATAATCGAGTTCGCGTAACCAGGTTTCCAGCTCCCAGGGGAAGGATTCTTGATAGGAGGGGCAGGGAGCTCGTAATCAATAGATCTTCCTTTGATGTTTATGTATTTCCAAATGACACTAAAGATATAGATGGTATAAGTAATAGCCTTTCCCAAGCCTTAGAGATTGACGCCGGTGAAATCAAGAAAAAGATATCAGAAGCTTATAAGGCAAACCGATTTTTACCTACAGTTATTGCTAAAGATATTAATCGGGACCAACTTGCGTTTATCGAAGCTCGAAAGATCTATCTACAGGGAGTATTTATTCAGATTAACCACACCCGCGAATACCCATACAGGGAAATCGGAGCACCATTTATTGGCTATTTAGGAAAGGCGAGCAAAGACGATGTTATTGTACACCCGAATTTACTTCCGGGCACCTTAGTTGGGAAAAACGGGGTAGAAAGAGCTTTTGACAATTATCTCCTTGGAGAAGATGGATACCAGCAAAAGATAACCGACGCCCAAGGTAGAGAGGTTAATTGGCGGTTGCTGGAAAGAGATCTTAGGAGCCAGGATAGTATTCCTGGAAGCGACGTAGTACTTTCAATAGACATAGATCTCCAAAAATCGGCCGAAGAATCTCTGGGAGAAAGGGCTGGCGCTGTGATTGCCGTAGATGTGAGGACAGGAGAGTTGTTAGCATTGGTCAGTCATCCAACTTTCAATCCAGAAGAATTTATTGATGGTATGGATTCCACCGAATGGAATAAGCTAAAAACTAACAGTAGTTCCCCACTGCTTAACCGCGCCACGCAAGGTCTTTACGCACCTGGTTCGGTATTTAAAATTGTAACCGCGTCTGCTGCGCTTAGTGAGGGGGTAGTTTATGAGCAGACCCGATTCTATTGCCCAGGCAGCTATACGATCGGCAACAGAACATTTAGATGTTGGAAAAAGGGTGGGCACGGGCTTTTAAACCTACATCAGGCGATTGTACAATCATGCGATGTCTATTTCTATCACGTTGCTGAAAAACTCGGAATCGACCGTCTTGCAAAGTATATCCAAGGATTTGGCTTTGGTGGCCCGACGGGCATCGCCCTTAATGAGAAAACAGGAATCGCCCCAAGCAGAGAATGGAAATTGAATACACTCAAGAAGCCATGGTACATGGGAGAAACGATTGTAACATCCATCGGTCAAGGATATTTAAGCGTATCTCCACTTCAGATTGCATTGATGACTGCATCCATAGCGAACGGAGGGGTTCTCCTTAAACCCCAAATCGTAAAAAAGGTGACTGCTCCTGATGGTAAAGTTCTACTAAACATCTCTCCCGAAGAGAACGCACGTATACCCGTAAACGAAGACGCGATTAGCGTTATCATGAAGGCTCTAAAAGGAGTAGTCAATGAACCGGGTGGAACAGGATGGGCTTCCAGGATCGATAACATAGAAGTAGCAGGCAAGACAGGTACAGCTCAAGTTATAGCACTCAATTCAAACAGCGATAAAGCATCTCACAAGGATCATGCATGGTTCACTTCTTATGCGCCTGCCGATAATCCGGAGATTGCTGTAACCGTTATTGTCGAACATGGAGGTGGTGGTGGAGCAGTTGCTGCTCCTATCGTAAGAAGGATCCTCGAAACCTACGTCAAATTGAAAGAAGAGGGAAATGTATGATGATGTTTGATAGAAGGCTGCTTAAGAATTATGGCTGGGGACTCTTCATATTGACTCTCGCATTCTCGATTATCGGCCTTGTAAATCTGTACAGTGCTTCATTTCAGACCGAATACTATGTCTTCAAAAAGCAATTAGTTTGGGTGAATTTAGGTTTAATCGGAATGATTTTAGTATCATTTTTAGACTTCAAAACCATTAAACGATATACCACGCATATCTATGCAATAACAATCATATTTCTAATCATCACCCTATTATTTGGTAAAGAAGTTGCAGGATCAAAGAGCTGGATATCATTAGGTCATCTTATAAATATTCAACCGTCTGAGTTTGCAAAGCTGACAATCATAATTGCGTTAGCCAAATTTTATGATAACGATTTCGAGCCCGGCCCATACGGAATTCGTGACCTCGTAAAACCGATACTTATTTTAGCAATACCAGTAGTCCTTGTAATGGTACAGCCTGACCTTGGTACTGCCTTCGTTATAATTTTGATATCGGGAAGCATTATATTTTTTATGGGAATTCGGATTAAATCTCTACTCTTTCTGTTCATAGTTATTATAGGGCTTTCTCTCTCTAGCTGGAATTTCCTTTTTAAGGATTATCAGAAAGAAAGAGTCGTAACTTTTATCGACTCTTCGCAAGACCCACTAGGTTCTGGGTACAACGCAATACAATCACAGATTGCGGTTGGTTCCGGAAAATTTATCGGTAAAGGTTTCAAAACCGGATCTCAAACGCAACTACGATTTATCCCGGCACAGAAAACCGATTTTGTTTTTTCAGTCCTTGCCGAAGAATGGGGATTTGTCGGTGCAATTATTACACTCGTCATTTATTTTCTCATCATACTTTGGATCTTAGATACCGCAAGTCGTTCCAAAGACAAATTCACAATGCTAATATGCTTTGGTATCGCTGCAATGTATTTTTGGCATACCGTGATAAATGTGGGTATGGTCATCGGAATACTACCCGTTACCGGCGTACCGATGTTGCTGCTAAGCTATGGTGGCTCTTCGACTATCGCTTCACTACTAGCAATAGGAATTGTACTAGGAATAAGGATGAGAAGGACGCCTCTTGTGAAAGAGGCACTCGACCTTGCTTAGTTAGATATGCTTCTTTCGTTTATGTATATCTCTCCAGCACGGAATGCCTCCGAGGCTTCTTGCTTTCTTTACGGCACTAATTATTGCATCTGATATTAGCTCCGCCGCTATAATTCCGCATGTATTAGCATCGCCCTGAGAATCACCGCAAGAAATCGCAAATACCAGATCACCGTCCGCAGTCGTATTTGAAGGAGAGATCACCCTCGTTATCCCTGTCTGTCCGATCGCAGAAATCCTAAATAATTCTTGCTTTGAAAATCCCGCGTTTGTTACTACGACCGCCAGAGTTGTGCTCATAAAGGGTTCTAACTCCTTTTTTACCTCACTCTTGACTAGATTTACAGTCCCGAGAAATTTCACCCCATCGTTTGAATTTCTTACGCCGGCAATAATTCCACCATCTTCGATCGATATTACATCTCCAAAGGCATTCACGGCAACCAAAACCCCCAACACTACACCATTCTCGAAGGTATGACTTGCCGAGCCAATTCCACCCTTCGTAGCATTCTTTAATCCTAAAAGCTTTCCAATTGTCGCCCCGGTTCCCACGCCAACACTACCATCTTCGACTGGATTTGAAGTGGCTTTTAGGCATGCTTCATACCCCATCTTCGCATCGGGTCTTATTTCCCCATTTCCTATACCCAAATCAAACAAAACCGCAGTAGGAACCGCAGGAACAACCAAACCATAACAAGTTTGAAATCCTTGTCCCCTCTCCTCAAGGTATCTCATCACCCCTCCCGATGCATCAAGTCCGTATGCACTACCCCCGGTGAGGAGCACCCCCTGTATCTTCCCGAATGTGTTGTGTGGAAGTAGAGAATCTATCTGCCTAGTACTGGTTCCACCCCCTCTCAAGTCGACGGCACCATTGGCGACGTCATCAAATAAAATGACTGTGCAGCCTGTTATTGCATCAAAATCAGAAGCATGCCCAACCCTCACACCAGGTACATCAGTAATAGAACCCATGCCTACAGTTTAATTTATTACTATCCATTTCCAAATTCATAAAATTGACTATTACTCTATGTACAATCTGTCGTGAAAGAACTCAGACGAATTCAGATCGGAAATATTTTGAAAAATGATTTCTACTTTGTAGGAAGGGATTTATCCGTATGTACCGTAACCTAAATGGGGTTACAACCCAATTAAACTAAGACGCTTCCATAAATTCAATGCCCTCTCAATCCTTATGATATCAACCCTCGTACAATTATCTCTTGTAATCACTTGACAGAATACCATATTCGGCTAAAATCAATTCCGTTCTTTTGGATTTTCAGGGGTTAATTAGGATTAGTAACACGCATTCTTAAGTACACCAAGTTAAAAGATTAATTGTAACCACTCAATAGTGAAATGATTTCAACTGCGTGGTTAGAGAAAAACATCAATTAACCAAATCAGAGCCTGACTCTTTGAATTAATGCTTCTCAAAATGTTCAAGTCCTCATCCACATCTAAAGTTGAAATAAATATTTTGGCATTATTGATCTTAACAATTTCCGCAGTAGTCTGTGGTGCCCTAACCAACGAGGCAGACGTAAAGGATATTGGTGTCAACGAAAAACTTGGTGACGCAATACCACTGGATTTAAAATTCTTTGACGAAGATGGCAATCAAATATTCCTTGGAGATTTACTTAAAGATGGCAAGCCATTGATCCTATCCCTAGCTTATTTCAGTTGCCCGAAATTATGCAGTTTAACCTTGAATGGAACATTAGAATCCATAAATGCACTTTCTTCTCTCTACCTAGGAAGGGATTTTAAATTAGCAACGCTAAGCTTCAACCCAATCGAAAAACCGGACATAGCCAGAAAAAAGGCAGTTAAGTACCGTGGTAAGTTAAAAAAAGAGCAATCTGCTGAAAAGAAATGGCTCTTTCTTACCGGTGATGAAGATAATATCTCCAAATTAACACAAGCAGTCGGGTTTAAATACAAAAAGGATGGAGAAGAGTTTGCACATCCTACAACTTTGATTTTTATCACTCCGGATGGGAGAATTTCCCGTTACCTCTATGGAGTTCGATTCGAACCTAAAGAGATGAAGCTTTCATTACTCGAAGCGTCGGACGGAAAGATCGGGTCTTCAGAGGTACTGAATAAAGTTCTCCTTTTTTGTTATGAGTTTGATCCCGTTGGAAAAAGATACGCTCTTCAAGCTTTAAAAATAGTTAAAGCCGGGGGAGTGATAACACTTATTTCGCTGGGTCTTTTTTTAACGTACTACTGGAAAAAAGAAAAGAACAGCCAAAGCAGTGATGGAGGTAAACAAAGTCTTAGATGAGTTGGATACCTGAAGTAGCTTCAGATCTCGCAACTAAGGTTGACGGAGTTTTACTTTTTATAACGGTCATTTCCGTAATCTTCTTCCTCATTGTTTCAATTCTCCTCATATTCTTCGCAGTTAAATACAGAAGAAGAAGAGAGGATGAAGAAACACCATACATTACCGGAAATGAAACACTTGAGTTAATATGGACTGTAATACCATCCATCCTATTAATGGTGATATTTGTATATGGGTTTGTAGTCTTCAGGGATATGAGAAATCCCCCGGCAGATGCGACAGAAATAAATGTCACGGCTAAACAGTGGCTATGGCAGTTCGAATACTATAACGGCAAGAAAACACTGAATGAACTCTATGTTCAACAAAATAGGCCGGTTAAACTAGTTATGAGATCAGAGGATGTTATTCACAGCTTTTTTGTCCCGGACTTCCGTGTTAAACAGGACATACTTGGGGGGAGGTATACTCAACTCTGGTTTACCCCCACGAAAGTCGGAACCTTTCAACTATTCTGTGCTGAATATTGTGGAACAGGCCACTCAAAAATGCTTGGAAAAGTGGTTGTCCTGAGCCCTGAGGCATATGATATATGGGAAAAGGGTGCTGGGGTTACAGAAGAGATTGGAGTAGCTTCACTTCCCGATGCAGAAAGAGGAGAACAAATATACAAGCAAAGCGGTTGTAATGCATGTCATAGTCTGGATGGAAGTACCGGTGTTGGACCATCATGGAAGAGCTTAGTCGGTCATAAAGTAGCAATGCAAAACGGAGAAGAAATAACAGCGGATGAAAATTACATACGTGAATCTATTTTGGAACCCCAGGCAAAAATCGTAAAGGGATATCAGCCCGTAATGCCTTCTTTCAAAGGGATATTAAGTGATGCTGACATCTCGGCATTAATCTCGTATATGAAGACTCTAAAATAAATTTTATCTGTGATTTATTGGGAGGTTTTTAAATGGCAAATCATACAATTGCAGAGACTTTACCGGTTCCCTTTTTAGAACAGAAGGGGATTTTGTCCTGGATTTTATCGACAGATCACAAGAGAATTGGAATTATGTACCTTACTTCTATCTCTACATTCTTCGTAATTGCGGGCATATTCGCGCTTTTCATGAGATATGAACTGCTGACTCCGGAAAAAAACATCATGGATCCTCACACATATAATGTGCTTTTTACTCTTCATGGTGCAATCATGGTCTTTCTCTTCATAGTGCCAGGACTTGCTGCAAGCTTTGGGAATTTCCTCATCCCCTTGATGATTGGTGCCCCTGACGTAGCATTTCCACGCCTTAACCTCGGTAGTTACTGGCTCTATCTCCTTGGAGCCACTATTATTCTCTTTGCACTGCTGCAACCCGCGGATACTGGATGGACCTTCTATACTCCTTACAGCATTAAGACTGGCACCGACGTCGTTATGATCACCTTGGGTGTTTTTGTACTTGGATTTTCATCAATTTTAACCGGACTTAACTTCATCGTTACAATCCATAAGTTAAGAGCTCCTGGTATGACCTGGCATCGTCTTCCCCTATTTATATGGGCGTCCTATGCAACGGCAATTCTACAGGTTCTTGCCACCCCGGTAGTGGGGATAACGCTCCTTTTACTCATCGCAGAACGAACACTGGGTATCGGGTTTTTTGACCCCGCTAAGGGTGGAGATCCTGTCTTGTTTCAGAGCTTCTTCTGGTTCTACTCTCATCCTGCCGTCTATATAATGATCATACCCGCGATGGGTGTTATATCTGAGATAATCCCGGTGTTTGCCAGAAAACCCATATTCGGCTATAAAGCGATAGCATATTCGAGTCTGGCAATAGCATTGATAAGCTTTCTTGTTTGGGCACATCATATGTTCGTCGCCGGCATATCAGAAGTAGCAGCAACCATTTTTTCATTCCTTACCTTTCTAGTCGCCATTCCAACGGCGATAAAGGTATTCAACTGGACAGCAACCTTATACAAGGGTTCTATACAGCTGCACTCAGCCATGCTTTACGCACTTTCTTTTATCTTTCTCTTCACAATCGGTGGTCTGACCGGAGTTTTCGTTGGAGCGCTCGCTGCAGATGTTCACCTCCATGATACATACTTCGTAGTAGCACATATGCACTATGTTATGGTGGGTGGGACCGTTATGGGGTTTTTTGGAGCACTACACTTCTGGTTTCCCAAGATGTTTGGAAAGATGTTAAATGAAACTATTGGTAAAATATCCTGGTTTCTTGTTTTCGTTGGCTTTAATATCACATTCTTCCCTCAGTTCCTCCTGGGAGTTGAAGGAATGCCAAGGCGATACGCTACGTACCTGCCGAAATTCCAACCTCTAATGGAACTCTCTACAATAGGATCATGGATACTTGGCTTAGGTATTTTATTAATAACTGTGAACGTAATCAGGAGCCTATTGAATGGAGAAAAGGCAACTCAAAATCCATTTAATTCATTATCCTTAGAATGGTCAGTGCCATCACCGCCACCGCATGAAAACTTTGAAGAGATCCCGCATGTGACTGATTGGACCTACGGCTACGGTAATAAAAAAAATAAGGTGGAGGAGTAGATGGAAGAAATAAGTATTGAACACAGACATGTTCATCATATAGATCCAGTAGTTGGGTATGAATCTGCTAAGTTAGGCATGTGGCTATTTTTAGCAACTGAGCTTTTACTGTTTGGAGGCCTCTTTGCAGCTTACACAATTTTCCGTGCCAAGTATCCAGCGCTGTTCGAGGAGCAACACCTTGAGCTCAACAAAACCCTCGGAGCCTTAAACACAGTAATACTGATCTTCAGCAGTCTAACAATGGCAATGGGAGTAACTTGCATTCAAAGGGGAAATCGAAAACTTCTCACCATCTTTTTAGCTATAACGATAATATGCGGGCTCGTATTTGGCCTTAATAAATATTTTGAGTACAGTGCCAAGTTTCACCATCACATCTACCCGAGCACCAGCATTTTCTTCGCACTCTACTTCATGATGACAGGGCTGCATATGTTGCATGTGCTCGCAGGTGTAAGTACTCTTACTGTTTTGCTTGTCCTTAATCTCAGGGGGAAATTTTCCGAAACATATAACGCCCCAATTGAAATTGGAGGGCTTTACTGGCACCTCGTCGATCTTATCT
>DASWID010000183.1 GCA_036397855.1 Thermodesulfobacteriota bacterium
TGGAGATGCAATTATTCGTCCCATCTCTCGCTTAGATATTCCTAGTGCAAATAGAGACCTAATTACCAAATCAATTGAGACAGAAGGGTCTCCCACTTCCATTTTGGCAACTCTCGATTGACTCGAACCTACCATTTTAGCCAATTGAGTTTGCGTAAGATTCCTTTCTTCCCTGTAACGTTTTAAGCTATCGCTAAGTTTGAGTTTCAGTTCTATATATGCAGACTCTTCAGGCGAAAGGTCCAGAAATTCCTCAACGGTTCCTACCTTCCAACCTTTTGATTCTAATCTTTTTCTTTTTGCTTTATTCATTTTCTTTCTCCAATTTAAGACTCATAATCTCTGAGCCTTCTTTTACATAACTCAATAATGTGATTCGGAGTCTTGTTGGTTTTCTTTTTAAACACCTCCAATATGATAATCGCATCGGGATCAAGTCGATAAATGATACGCCAAATGGTATTTTCATCATTTATTCTGAGTTCATGGCATCTCGGTGCAATAAGAGGCATTGGCCTTGAGTGTGGTGACGATAACTGCTCCCCAACTATGTAAATAGGCTAGACAATTCTGATTCTTTTTATTTTGCCTTTACTATTTTCCCGGATTTTGTTATTTTCGCGATAAATGGCGGTTCATGCCTGGCTATAAATGTTTTGATACGAGGGATGGCTCTTTTTATAATTTCTGCCATTTCAAAGCCGGTCAAATTTCCCTTGTTTAATACAAAAAGTTTAACTTTTTCTTTCCCTATAACTTCCAAAGCTGGGCTACGATATCGTATTCGTTTATCTTTTGTAATTGCGATCCAGCCCTTTTGACCTACAAACCGCAACCATTCTTCATCAACCACATTGGATTCGAAGTAATCTTCTAACACCTTAACTGTTATCTCTGGATTCTGCTCAGAAAGGGATTCAACTATGATTCTTTTTCCTAAAGCTCGGTCTAAAAAGAATGTTAGTCGTTCATGCTGCTTCTTTTCTATAATAAAGTTCGAATCTGATTGCCTCTTCGATTTCTTTTTGCGCGCACTCATAATCCAACATTAGATCATTAATTGACTCTCCAGCTTTATAACGCTCAGCTATGACATCAACAGGTATTCCTTTATTAGCTAAAACTGGTCTTCCGAAAGAAATATTGGGATCAATAAAAATCAGTTTAGGTTCGTCTGGCTCTCCGGTTCTAACGAATGGATACAGTTTAATAGGTAAACCTTTCGGATCACGTTCTATACGTTGAAGATATTTTTTTACTATTTCTTCGAACTCTAATTGTCCTTCTTTAGTAATGTTTATGAGTTTGCCGTATTCCCTAACGAAGAGATGAAGACCATCAGTTTCAAATTCCCTATCGGCTAGAGGATTTTCACTTTTGAATTCCTTACTTATATAATCAATTGCTTTTCTAACCTTAATCATTGAAATAGTGTATTTTCTTCTTATTGCAGCCAGAACATAGGATTCAATAAGATTAATATAAGAGAGTGCTAGAGGCTTTTCCTGAGCGAGATATATAAGGGGTTCAAAGCCAGTTTGCCTCCCAATCCACGCTCTGAGCGTTGATACGGGAAGCCTTAAATAAAATGCAGCTTCCGGTACGCTGTAGCTGGGCATATATCGTTTATCTTTTCTCATGGTTACACCGAAGTTTACATAAAAACAATAATTTTTGTTAACATAAGATTACAATTGCAGAAGATTTATTTCAACATATGTGTAGGTAGAAGCTAAACGAAGTTTAGAGCTTGTGATATTAAAGCAAAAGTTTCTGGCGGGCGATGGGGGATTCGAACCCCCGACCTCTGGCTTCGGAGGCCAGTACTCTATCCGCTGAGCTAATCGCCCGACTTCGAGATCCCAAGTTCCTTCATCACAAGCTGCATGTCTTCCCAGAGAGGCTTTTTAAATCCGGGGTTTCTCAATAACGCTGCGGGATGGTACGTTACCATAAGTTTTGCATGTCCATAGGTATGAAAATTCCCTCGCAATTCACCGAGCTTTGCCTTAGTGTTTAAAACCGATTGAGCAGCAACGCTCCCAAGGCATACAATCACGGCTGGATCAATAGTCCTCAACTGCTTGATTAAAAACTGCTGGCAAGTTGCAATCTCATCTTGCTCCGGAGTTCTGTTACCAGGCGGGCGGCATTTTACAACATTACATATATAAACATCAGAACGCTTAAGTCCCATAGCGTTAATTATTTTCGTAAGTAGCTGTCCCGCCCTGCCAACAAACGGCATTCCCTGAATATCTTCATCCCTTCCCGGGCCTTCTCCAACGAACACGAGCCTTGCCCTCGGATTCCCTTCACCAAATACTATATTCGTCCTACCCGTATGAAGTTTACACCTCGTACAATCTCCGATCTCTTCCCTGATATCTTCAAGGGTTTGCTTCTCGGAAAAAGAATCAAATATATTCAATTGGATATTTGCGTCAATTGTCGTCTTCGGGCGTATTCTTGTCCTCATTTCATCTTCTTTAATCGATATGTTTTCCACATCTACCTTCTCTGTCTTCGAAATTAAATACTCGAGACCCAGAGCCCTTTGGTATTCTATATATTTTCTGAGTTCCTCAAGTATCCATTTTAACTCTGTTACCGAACTGATTTGATTCATAATAGACGTTTAATTAAAATATAGCATACCGCTGGAATGTTCAATAAAATTATAAAAGTTTCAGTCTCATTTCGCCTTAAGAGTGAACGTTCTAGAATTTGCAAAA
>DASWID010000184.1 GCA_036397855.1 Thermodesulfobacteriota bacterium
GAATTAGAAAAAATAAGGACGGTTCTAAATCCGCTTACTGGTATACACGTATAATGGTTAATAGTAGGGATAAATGGGAATCGGTTGGTAAGGTGGGGGAAGTTACGAAGGCTGTAGCTCAAAGAAGAGAAGATGAAATCAAAAGAAAGATAAGAAGGGGTGTTTATGAGTATGAAGATAATATAACTTTAGCAGACCTTGAACATGACTATATAAAATACGTAGAGCAGACCAAACAGTTGAGAACCTCGAGGAAAAGAAAAGAGCAGTTAAGAACCCTTAAGGCTTATTTTCAAGATAAGACACTTTACAGGATCACACCGGGAGATATTGATGATTATAAGGCTTTTAGATTGAAGAATGTCAGACCTGCTACAGTCAATAGGGAGCTTGCCACCTTAAGACATATATTCAATCTAGCGAAGAGAAATAAAAAGTTTTACGGTGATAACCCTGTATCTATAGCAGGGCTGCTAAGTGAAGATAACCACAGAGAAAGAGTATTGACCCCGGATGAAGAGGAAAGGCTAATGACTGAAAGCTCAGATCACCTCAAGCCTATCCTAGTTATGGCCCTTAATACTGGAATGAGAAAAGGGGAAATACTTTCCCTTACCTGGAATAACGTTGATTTTGATAACAACCTATTTATAATAAACGCTTCCAATAACAAGAGTAAGAAGACTAAGAGGATACCCATTAACTCATACTTGAAGACGATGCTATTAGAACTTAAATTAAAAAACCAAGTTACAAGTGAAAATGTTTTCTTAGGAGATGATAATAAACCGATAAAGGATATAAAGACTGCTTTTAAGAATGCTTGTAGAAGGGCTAATATTAGCGGTCTCAGGTTTCACGATCTCAGACACACAGCCGGAACCCGGATGCTGGAAAGCAATGTGAATATCGTAGCCATTAGCGAAATACTGGGGCATTCGAGTATTGACATTACAAAAAGGCGATACCTGCACCCTGATAATTCCTTGAGGGAGGCAGTCGAAAAATTGGCTCTTTTTAACAAGAGTTGTAGCCAAATCCGTAGCCAAGAAAAAATAGATAATTTATAATTATTCGTAAGTTATTGAAATTGTTACAATGGGCTGCTAGCTCAGTTAGGTAGAGCAGGTGACTCTTAATCACCGGGTCGGGGGTTCGATTCCCTCGCAGCCCATACGTAGCGAGAGTGGCGGAACTGGCAGACGCGCTGGACTTAGGATCCAGTGAGCTTTGCTCATGGGGGTTCAACTCCCCCCTCTCGCAAGTTTTTTAATTATCTAATAAAGGCTCAGACATGGGTACACAACAGTTAAGTAAAAAGATTTCTGAAGTGGGATGCAGGATGCAAGATTCATGATGCAGGATAAAAGATAATAGATAATCATGAATCATGTAGCATGCATCCTGTATCATTGTATGATTATATGTTTGTAATTTTGGGCAATAAAATAATTCGAAAGAGGCTACATCTCTATGAAAGTAAATGTAGAAACGCTCAGCAGTACCGAGAGAAAGGTCGACGTTTTTCTTCAACCCGAACTGGTGAAAGAGAAGTTAGAAGAGGTATTTAAAGAATTCCAAAAAAATGCGAAGGTCAGAGGATTTCGCCCCGGAAAGGTTCCTAGAAGGGTCATAGAATCAATATATGGAAGGCAGATATTCAATGAGGTTTCGTCCAGGTTGGTTTCCGATTCTTTTCAAGAAGCGCTCCAGGAAGCTTCTGTTACTCCAGTTTCCCGCCCGAATTTGACTACCGATAAGGTAGAAACTGATAAAGAGTTTCACTATTCCGCCGTCTTTGAGATAATCCCGGATTTTGAGGTTCATGATTATATAGGTATTGAATTGAAGAAGGACAAGGTTGAAGTCGAAGATGAGGAAGTGAGCATGGTACTGGATCGACTCAGAAACCGTTCTGCAGAAGCGAAGCCAATTGAGACTGAAAGGGAGGCTGCAAAAGGTGATCTTGTCATAATTGATTATGAAGGAACCCTTGAAGGAAAGTCATTAGAAGACCTCAAGAAATCGGATGTTCAGTTTGTAATCGGAGAGGGTCAATTAATTCCAGAGTTTGAAGATGCTATAATCGGGTTGAAAAAAGGGGAAGTGAAGAAGTTTGATGTATCCTACCCTGAGGATTTTCAGTTACATGAGGCTGCTGGGAAAAAGGTCAATTTTGAATTGCGATTGAAGGACATACTGGAAAGGATCTTGCCAAATCTGGACGATGAATTTGCAAAGGATCTCGGTGAAGAAAACCTTGAATCGTTGAAAAAAAAGATTCGAGAAGACTTAGAAAAGAGACATCAGGTAGATTCCAGTAGTAAGTTAAGAACAGATCTCATCAATAAACTAATTGAGAATAAGACCTTTGATATCCCAAATAGTTTGGTTGAAGAAGAATCTATAAGACTTAAGCGCGACTTTGGGTTTAATCTCCAGAGGCAAGGGCTTAGGGTTCCCAAATTCGATGAAAAGGCTGAAAAGTCAATCACTGAAAGGGCTATTCTTAACGTTAAGGCATCCATTGTTCTTGGAGCCATCGCAAAAAAAGAGGGTATAGATGTGACCAGCGAAGAGGTTAATAAGAGACTATTGGAAATTTCCAAATCAGCAGATGTTTCTTTTGAAAAGGTAAGGGAGGTATATCAATCAAACAATATGCTCGAGGGATTACGTGCAAGCATTCTGGAGGAAAAGGTGATGGATTTTCTGATTGAAAAAGCAAAGATAGAGGAGGCGTTAGGGAAAAAAAATCAAATTGACAATAAAAGTTAGTATCTGTATAATAAAATTACGATATGACCAATTTTATGCCCATCGTTATTGAGCAGACCAGTAGGGGTGAGAGGGCATATGATATCTTTTCTCGACTTCTGAAAGACAGAATAGTTTTTTTGGGATCACCAATTACAGATGCAGTTGCTGATACTGTAATTGCCCAGCTTCTAGTCCTAGAGTCCGAAAATCCGGAAAAGGATATATATCTCTATGTAAACTCTCCTGGCGGACACGTTACAGCGGGTCTTGCAATATATGACACAATACAATACATAAAGCCAGATGTGGCAACTATGTGTATTGGGCAAGCTGCCAGCATGGGCGCGGTTCTTCTCGCTGCAGGAACCAAGGGAAAAAGATATGCTCTTCCCCATGCACGTGTATTATTACATCAGGTCTTGGGGGGCTTTGAGGGTCAAGCTACGGAAATTGATATACATGCAAGAGAGATTTTGAGGGTTCGGCAAGAATTAAATCACATACTAGCCGAACACACAGGCCAGCCCATCGACAAGATTGAAAGGGATACAGAAAGGGATTTTTTTCTCACGGCTAAAGATGCCCGTGAATATGGCATAGTCGATGCTATAATAACGAATAGGCAGGAGGCTGTAAAGTGACTACTAGGCGAGATGGAAAAGAAGGTAAGCTTTTTTGCTCGTTCTGCGGCAAGAGCCAAAAAGAAGTTAGGAAGCTGATTGCGGGTCCGACGGTATATATTTGTAATGAGTGCATCGAACTATGCAACGAGATAATCGCAGATGAAGAGGCTAAAGATGGACAACTTAAGAAACGCTATTCAGCTCTACCAACACCTTCCCAAATAAAGAGCTTTTTAGATGAATATGTCATCGGGCAAGAGAGGGCGAAAAAGGTATTAGCAGTTGCGGTTTATAATCATTATAAAAGGGTTGAGCATACTGTATTCAGTGGGAAGAGGAGCAAGGATGTTGAGATCCAAAAGAGTAATATACTGCTTATTGGTCCCACTGGCTGTGGAAAAACATTATTGGCTCAAACTCTAGCAAAGTTTCTCGATGTGCCCTTTACGATTGTCGATGCTACATGTTACACCGAGGCTGGGTATGTCGGAGAGGACGTTGAGAATATGATTGTAAGCCTTCTCCAGGCTGCTGATTATGATATCGATAAGGCCTCAAAGGGGATAATCTACATTGACGAAATTGATAAGCTCGCACGCAAGACTGGCGATAGCCCTTCAATTACGAGAGATGTATCGGGTGAGGGTGTGCAGCAGGCTCTTTTGAAAATTATGGAAGGGACTAAGGCAAATGTTCCTCCAAAGGGCGGAAGAAAGCATCCACAGCAGGAGTTTATTCATATAGATACCACAAATATACTATTTATTTGCGGAGGAGCATTTTGTGGACTTGAAGACTTAATAGCGAGGAGAATAGGAGAAAAGTCTATAGGATTCGAAGCCAATATAGGTAACAAGGTGGAAAAGGATTTAGGGTTGTTATTGAAAGAGATTCAACCGGAAGATCTCATACATTACGGTTTGATTCCGGAATTTGTTGGTAGGATTCCGGTTGTAGCTACTCTTGAAGAGTTGGATGAGAGAACATTCCTTGAGATTCTTACAAAGCCGAAAAACGCGGTTATTAAGCAGTTCCAGAAGCTGATGGAGCTGGAGGGTGTTGAGTTAGAAGTTACGGAGGGTGCCCTAAAGGCCATCTCTAAGGAAGCAATTAAGAGAAAGATCGGTGCGAGGGGTCTTCGAGCAATTATAGAATCAATTATGCTCGATATCTCATATGAGGTTCCTTCCTTAAATGGTCTGAGGCGATGCATCATAACGGAGGAGGTGATTCAGGGTGCAGGTAATCCTCTGTTTTTCTATGAAGAAGAGAGGCGATTGGGGACATAGATTTTGTGTACTAAGTTACTTAGGGGGGTGAAACATGCCAATGTTCTTTAGAATTGATGACGAAAAAAAACAAGAAATAATGAAGATTACACTTCTACCCCTGAGAGATGTTGTGATTTTTCCCTATATGGTAGCGCCGCTTTTTGTGGGTCGTGAGAAGTCTATACGCGCGCTGGAAGAGGCGATGAAAAAGGATAAGGAGATCCTTCTCGCTGCTCAAAAGGATGCAAACACAAACGATCCTAAAGAAGAGGATATTCACAGGAT
>DASWID010000185.1 GCA_036397855.1 Thermodesulfobacteriota bacterium
ATCCTGTGAATATCCTCTTCTTTAGGATCGTTTGTGTTTGCATCCTTTTGAGCAGCGAGAAGGATCTCCTTATCCTTTTTCATCGCCTCTTCCAGCGCGCGTATAGACTTCTCACGACCCACAAAAAGCGGCGCTACCATAAACGGGAAGATAACTACATCTCTTAGAGGTAAAAGGGGAATAATTCTCTTATGCTCTTTCCTATCATCATTAACATTATTTAAGTCAGTCATAATTTCTCCTCAACATACTTGAAGCAGTTAACAAATATATCAACTAATAATTTTTAGTTCGCATTTAAGAGTCGAGTACCATACACGATAATACTCACATTATGTAAACACTTTCTTAGTCCAACTATTTAAAATGCAGTATATTATATATAATACCTTTTTCTCCTATTTCAATAAATAAGCGTTTACAGCTTGCTAAGATATCGACCCAGTTTCATAAAAATGGCAATCGATCATTCGTTTCTTTCAATTATTTAGAAAAGTTAAGCATTTAATGGATTCAACGCTTAGTTTTGAGATAATACAAGAACCTTATGTTTAAGAAAATTAGTCGGCTTATTTCATCTAGCCGTATTTTACATATCCATCTCTATAAATAATCTTCAGCAGGTTGTTCAACAAATATTAAGGAGCAGGATATTTAGAGAAAGGGCCAAGATGCGTTGATAACTAACCTACTTTAAACAATTATTTTATATTTAATGTTATTATGCATATACCAAATCACATAACCAAAAAACCGTTTTAGGGCTCAAAATCTCAATTAAGTTTTACAAAGACTTGAAATAATAAAAAATAATGATTACAATTGTACTATTAAGTGATCATAAGTGGGGCAAGTAGCATTCCGGTTGAATATAATCCTCCTAGATTTAACTATCCAAGATGCTTTGGGAAACCATAGTTATTAAGAGATTTTATGCTACAGACAATTACAAATTTGATCACTTGAGCTGCATATGGAAACGAAAAAAATAAACTTTCAAGAAACATTACCTGATCTGAACGAATTTGGAGGCTTTATCCAAGACGAGGACAGTTATAATTCCTTTGACCTCGAGGACGAACAGGTTTTGGACTTTGAAGTATCAGAATCTGAGATTGAATCAAAAGAGCTAGAAACCTCAGAAGCAGAAGAAGAGCCTTGGACTCCTCAAGAACAATTAAGGCTTCTCTATACATATTTCAGAGATATGGCCAATGAACCACTCCTAACCGCGAAAGAAGAAATAGAGGTTTCCGCAAAGATTAAAAAATGCGAGAAAAAGGCAAAGGATATAAGGGCTGTAATAGAAAAATACTCAAAAAAGATAAACGGCAATGTCAAGAATAACGGACATAGAAATAAACTGAGAGACTTACGACTAATGCGACTCAAAGTGTTAAATGCTTTGATGAAGGTTTATAGTGATAAAGCTAAAACCCTTAAAAGCAGGTTTGTGAAGGCTAATCTGAGATTGGTTGTCACTTTGGTACAAAAATACATTGGTAGGGGACTGCCGCTTTCAGATTTAATCCAGGAAGGAAATATAGGGCTGATGAAGGCAGTAGATAAATTCGATCATACCAAGGGCTACAAGTTTTCGACATACGCTTCATGGTGGATTCTCCAAGGAGCTTCCCGGGCTCAACACGAACAGGGAAGGACTATAAGAATACCCGTTTATCTACTGGAGCAATCAAAAAAGGTATACGGTATATATGCTGCGCTTCATAAAGAAATGGGGCGAAAACCCCTCCCCGAAGAGATTTCAAAGAAAGCAGGGCTTTCTATCGAACTGGTCAAGGGAATATTGAAGGCAGCAAACGATGCTACAAGTCTCGATTCACCTATACTTAATGGTGAGAAAACTACACTACTAGATTTCGTTTCTGACGAGGGATCTCATGCACCCGATTCTGCATTGGCTACTGCATCCCTAAAGCAGAGCCTTAAAGACGCCTTAACATTCCTTACCGACAGGGAAAAGGAGATAGTTTGCCTAAGATTTGGTATAGATCAGAAAAGCACATATACATTAGACGAAATAGGAAGGAGATTTGACCTGACACGAGAACGAATAAGACAAATAGAAAAGGCTGCTCTTGAGAAGATAGCCCAATCAGAGCTAGGGGATGTACTCAAGAGTTTTCTAAACAAGTAACAGAAATATCCCGCCAAACTCCTTAAAAAAACGGTTTAATATGGCAAAATTATCGTTTAGTCATTTTTATAATGCTATTAACCACCTATATCCCGATCTGTAAATTCAAGTTTATATGCCAGCTACACTAAATACTAAAAGACTCCATGCAACTAAGGACGAAAAATCACCTTTATAGCAACATCCTTTCTTTGGTCCATAATTTCACAGTAAGGCCTTGAAAGTCACTGATATAGCTAACTTCACAAATTAGTATGACAAATTATAATATGTTAGAACACTAAGAAATATAGAGAGGAAACAAATGGAACGAGACATTGAGCTTGATCAGCTAGAGAGCTTTTTTAAAGTGTTTACAACCAACAACATATCACGGCCAACCCGTTTAGAAGTTTTCGATGAGATGGGAGCGCAAACACAAGAGCACGGTTTACCACTAAAGGGCATCGACCTTGAGAAGAAAGGGGATGATGCCCCAAGAGTAGAAATAATGCTGGGAGGGCTCAGCGCCGGAGCAACTCATCTCACACACACAATCATTGGCGTCAAAAGGGTCTATGTGAAGATAGGAGATGATGATAGAGATGAGGTATTGGAAATCGAAAGCCAAAAAGGTATAAAGACTCTACTCCATTTCGAGACCCTCGAAGAAATCAGTGCGGCTTAGCATTAAGTGAATCTACTCTACTATTGTCAGAATCACTGACATAAGACAGTCTATTTAAAAATCATACCTACCAAACTTTCCATATTACGAGGAATTTACCTATTTTATTTTGGTATGAAATTTGCTTAAAATACTATTGAAACATTTGCTAATATAATTTATTGCAAAAGGACAATAGAGAAAATGGGAGTCTTAAGAAGGCTGAAAGATTATTTAGATGAAAATAATATTAAGTACGTCAAGATTACACATTCCCGAGCTTACACAGCGCAAGAGATTGCAGCATCGGTTCATATCCCTGGCAAGGAGCTGGCTAAAACAGTAATTGTTAGAGTGAATGATGGTTTTGCAATGGTAGTCTTACCAGCATCACGAAAGGTTAATTTTGATCAATTGAAAAATGTAGTCGGCAGCAACGAGATAAGATTGGCACAGGAGGATGAGTTCAAAGGTCTTTTCCCCGACTGTGAAGTAGGCGCTATGCCACCATTTGGTAATCTCTATAACCTACCTGTTTATGTTGCATCAGCACTTTCTGAGGATAAAGAGATCGCATTTAATGCAGGGACACATACCGATGTCATAAAGATAAGCTACAGCGATTTTGAGAACTTGGTCAAACCTACCGTAGGTACTTTCTCCGAATAGATTAAAAATGAACCTCCCGGCCGATATTTGTTATCGGAAATTTTAGAGATACAAAAAATATTTTTAAATATTTAGATTTAATTAAGGGATGTTAAGCATTAAATAACTTTGAAATGGGATATTTTTTCATATAAAGCTGGAAATAATGTTAAATTTCCTGCATCCTATTTAGTAGAGGAGGGTAGAGGGTAATTCAAATTGCCCATTTTAGGGACGGAGGTGGGAAATGAAGAAAATATTAGTAGTAGATGATGATCCCAATATAAGGTTTTTATATAATCAGTTATTTTCCGAAAAGGGCTACGAGGTGTTGGAAGCAGAGTCCGGTAAAGAAACTTTTTATATTTTAAATAATGAAGAAATTAACCTGGTCGTGCTGGACATAAAGCTCAGACTTGAAAGTGGTCTTAATATACTCCAAGGAATAGCAAAAGAGTTCTCAAATATCCCGGTGGTATTATGCACTGCCTTTGCCTCATATCAGGACGACTACACCTCCTGGCTTGCAGATAGCTATATTGTAAAGTCCAGCAACCCATATGAATTATTAAAAGAGGTTGACGACGTCTTGAGTAAAAGATCAAAGGTTAGCAAAGAGCAGATTGAAGATCTAACGAGCATCGCTTAAAAAACTCTAATAGAATTAGCCAAGTTTCAAAATTACTTCTAGACCTCAATGACAGTCTAAATTCCCTTACGGGTCTGCACAATTAACCGGAAATTCAAGAAGAGTCCCGACAAAATCTAACCCAATATTTTCCCAAAAATTTAAACTAGGTTTATGCGCCCCTATTGGCTTGGGTGGCATGATATTTGCACCTATTCGTACCATTGGTCATTAAAATCAATTCAGACAAGACAAAGTTGGTACAGGATGAGGATAATGAACACTGAAAACTCATTTTCAGAGGGATCAAATTTAGGAGTAGATGAGCATTTCAAATTTATATTATACAATGGCACGACTTCATCCAATGAAATTGAACACTACAAAGAATACGATGATACTAACGAGTTTCATTCTGGGCATGAAGATTCTAAATCTCAAATTAGAAAAAGCAAAAGAAGACCCCTCACATCCGAGAAAGAATACGAACTGATAAATGCTTATTGCAATGAAATAGGGCAGCAACATCTCTTTACACAAAAGGAAGAGATAGAAGTCTCAGCACAAATAAGGATATGTGAGGAAAAAATAAGGCATTTAGAATCAACTGTTGAAAGGTTACCAAAAAAAGGATTTACGAAGCGGATAATAACCCTGAAATGTTTAATAATGTTGTACTCTCAAAAAGCAAGACAATTAAAGGAAAGGTTTATAAAAGCAAATTTAAAATTGGTTTTTGCTATGGCAAATAAGTACAGGAGCCATCGACATCAACTATTGGACCTCATTCAAGAAGGTAACATTGGTTTGATAAAGGCAGTTGAAAGGTTTGATTACAAAAGAGGTAATAGATTTTCAACCTATGCGTCGTGGTGGATACATCAAGCATTAATTCGCGCAGTATATGAGCAGACAAGGACAATTAAGATCCCAGTATACATACTCGAACAAAAAAACAAAATATATAGGACAATATCAACTATTCAGAGAGAAACAGGGAGAACCCCTTTATCCGAAGAAATTGCCCAGAGAACACGAACAGCGGTAGAAGCTGTAAATTTAATTTTAGACGGAATAGATACAAAAGTTTTTCATCTTGATTCTCCATTATCTAATGACGAAACAACCACCATACTTGACATAACCCAAGATGACAGCTTGCCTGCCCCTGATCACTTCACTACAAACACCGAACTAATTGAAAGATTAAATGAATCAATGTCAAAACTTTCTGATAGAGAACGGAGGATTATAAGTTCAAGATTCGGAATAGGCCATCAAACTCCACACACATTGGATGAGATCGGAAAGATATTTAACGTTACACGTGAACGTATAAGGCAGATTGAAAAGGGAGCTTTCAAAAAGCTAGCTAACTCTGAGTCTGGAACAATTTTACGAAGTTTTCTATATCAGTAGGAAAGACCTCCCCCTGAATTCTATTTTCACAACTTGCAGGCCTGAGGATCACATTTTGAGAAGTGCTCTTTCTCAAAAGGCTCCTCGTCTATTCCTAGCTGCAATACCTGTTCCTTCTTTGAGCCCTGACGAAATATAGTCACTCCCTTACAACCAAGTCTATATGACAGAAGAAAGGCATTTCTAACATCTTCCACTTTAGAATCCTCGGTTAAATTTATAGTTTTAGAAACGCTATTGTCCACATACTTCTGGAATGCCGCTTGTACCCGGATATGTTGCTCATAAGGAATCTCTAAAGCTGTAATAAAAATCCTCTTGACCATGTCCGGAATTGCTTCTAGATGCTTAAGGTTCCCGGCCACGATAAGATCTTCAATGAGCTCAGTGCTATATATTCCCATTCTCTTTATATGTTCCAGAAATATAGGATTCATCTCACTAAATGTCTGATTTTCTAGAATATGACTTCTCCTGTAAGCTATTGCAAATAATGGTTCAATACTCGCCGAAGTCCCTGCAATGATACTGATAGTCCCGGTCGGGGCAATAGATGATACGGTTGCATTCCTCATCTTTCTTCCTTCTTTGGCATAAGAGCTCTTCCTCCAATTCGGATAGCAACCCCTTTCTTCCGCAAGCTTAATGGATGCATGTATAGCTTCACTACTTATGAACGACATGACCTTCTCAGCTATGTTAATAGCTTCAACTGAATCATACGATATACTCAGGTTGATCAGCATCTCTGCAAATCCCATTAGTCCCAAGCCAATCTTCCTATTTTTCTTCGTTATTTCTTCGACTTGGGAAAGTGGAAATTTATTAACCTCTATTGCATTATCTAAAAATCGCGTTACTGCGTGCACTGTTTTTCTGATTTTCTTCCAAGAGATTCTTGTATTACGTCCACTATCTTCGGTCATGTGTGATAAGTTTATAGATGCCAGATTGCAACTTTCATAGGGAAGTAAAGGCAATTCACCGCATGGGTTTGTTGCTTCAATCTCTCCTAAATACCTGAGTGGATGTTTTTTATTTATAGTGTCCAAGAAGAGTAGTCCAGGATCGCCACAACTCCAGGCAGCTTTGCAAATAGTATCAAAAACATATTTGGCTTTTAATTTACCTGTAACCTTATTGGTATTTGGATTGATTAGCTCATAGTCTCCATCCTTTCTTAATGCATCCATAAAAGCGTCTGTGACACCAACAGATAAATTGAAATTTCTGAGAACACCATCCTCAAGCTTTGAATTAACAAACTCGATGATATCCGGATGATCCACCCTTAGGACCCCCATATTTGCCCCTCTTCTTTTTCCTCCCTGTTTTATGTTTTCCGTCGCACAATCAAATATTTTCATAAAGGATACTGGGCCAGAGGACTCACCTCCTGTGGAGGAAACAAAATCGGACTTAGGGCGGAGTCTAGAGAACGAGAAGCCTGTTCCTCCTCCTGTCCTTTGTATGAGTGCCATAGCTTTTACCGATTCAAAAATATCTTCAATCGTGTCTTCTACCGGCAGAACAAAACAGGCACTCAATTGCCCTAAATTGGTCCCTGCATTCATCAGGGTTGGCGAATTTGGGAGGAAGTCAAAAGATGTAAGTAGCCTAAAGAACTCATCTTCCCAATACCCGACTCCATTCTTGTTACCAAAGAGGTTCTCGGCCTGAGCAATGCTTTTGGCAACTCTTTGAAAAAGCCTTTCGGGCGATTCTATAATCCTTCTATTGTTATCCCTTCGTAAGTAACGCGATTCTAAAACCTTGATGGCGTTTTGCGATAACTCCATGTCTCTCTCTTCATCCCTTTATAACCCCTATTGGCCTTAGCCTCGCAACCTTCTTTGCAATCCCCGCATTGTGAACGACGTTTACCACATCTTCAACGTCCTTATAAGCCTCGGGCATTTCCTCAAGTACGGTCCGTCGCCCCCGAGCCATGACGATTATCCCCTTCTCTTCGAGCTCTCCTATAAGATTTCTACCCTTTGCTGTCTTTACGGCTTTTCTCCTGGAAAGCACTCGCCCTGCTCCATGGCAGCTCGATCCAAACGTTTCCGCCAGAGCGGCTTCTGTACCAACTAGCACGAATGAAGCTCTTCCCATATCACCCGGGATAAATACAGGCTGACCAACATCTCTATAAATCTCAGGTATTAACTTGTGTCCCTTTGGAAGCGCTCTTGTCGCCCCCTTTCTATGGACGCATAACATCTTGGTTTCTCCATTGACCTTATGTTCTTCGAACTTGGCGATGTTATGACTCACATCGTATACAAGCTCTCCCCCAAGTTCCTTTGGACCTATAAGGAAAACTTCGTAGAACGCATCCCGAACAAAAGACAGGATAAGTTGCCTATTCGTCCATGCAAAATTTACCGCCGCAGAAAAAGCACTGAGATATTCCCTTCCCTCTTTTGATTTAATATGCGCACACGCCAGTTGTTTGTCTGGTAAATTAATATTCTCCTTCCTCATATATGAAAGCATTATGTCAATATAATCGGAGCAGATTTGATGTCCGAATCCTCTGGAGCCACAATGAATGAGGACGCATACCTGGTCTTTAAAAAGTCCGAATGCATCCGCTATTGCTGGATTGAAAACCTGATCTACAATATCGACTTCGAGAAAATGATTTCCAGAACCTAGTGTCCCGATCTGATCTTTCCCTCTTTCAATAGCTTTCTTGCTGACTGAATCTAAATCCCCCCCGGGAAAAGTTCCTCGATCTTCTATCCTTTCTAGATCATCCTCTGTCCCCCATCCTCTCTCGATTGCCCATTTTACCCCTTTGCTGATAATAGATTGATAATCATTTATTGAAAGTTTAACCTTTCCACCTATTCCTACTCCGCAGGGTACCTGTCTGAAAAGTTCCGTAACTAGTTCTCTTAATTTCGGTCTAACCTCATCTTCAGTTAAATTTGTCCTCATAAGTCTTACGCCGCAATTAATATCGTAGCCCACTCCCCCAGGCGATATCACACCCTCTTCAATATCCATAGCCGCAACTCCACCTATTGGAAATCCGTATCCCCAATGGATATCTGGCATCGCAATGGAGTATTTCTGAATCCCAGGGAGATGGGCAACGTTTATAACTTGTTCAAGCGCTTTATCTTCTTTTATGGAGCCAAGCATTTTCTCAGTTGCATAAACCCTTCCTGGGACTTTCATCCCTCCTTTTTTGGGGATTTCCCAGAGGAAATCGTTTATTTTTTCGAGTTTAACACCTTCATTCATCTTCTTAACCCTCAAATTAAGATCAACATTTGATCCTGCTAATTTTATTATATCTTGTCAATTTCACCGATTATAATGAGGAAATATTGTTTAAAATTCAAAAGTCCCACCTAAATTACAATCTCAATTATTCATTTCCTTTAGGGTGAAACTAGACCGTATTTCCCGCTTTTCTTTCTGTAAATAACCCCCAACCCCCCTGTTTCTGCATTATTAAAAATTAGGAAAAATCTCCCCTCGTCCTCAAGTAACATCAAAGCCTCTTCTACAGTGAGTGGTTTCGCTATAGAAAGTTTCTCCTCGGTTATGAGATCAGATGGACTTGATTGAAATACCTCCTTAAGACCCTTTTCTTTTTCACGAGCTATCCCTTTCCTCTGTTCGATACGCCTTTCTTTTAATCTGGTAAGTTGTCTCTCAATATCATCAATAGCAAACTCTAGTGACATATAAATATCGTTGCTTTCTTCCCAGGCATGCAAGGCGCCGCCTCCGGGTGTTTTTAGATAGACATCAATATCAACACGATGACGCTGTCTATGCTTTTCCACGTTAAACGTTACTATCGCTTCCACCTCCCCCTCACCAACTTCCTTCAAATGGCTATTAAATGAAGAAAGCTTATTTTCAGTGTAACTTTTTAGATCCTCGGATATGTCAATTCCCTTTCCTATCAATTCTATATTCACACTTTACCTCCTTTCTAACTTCGTATTTGGTGTATATCATTTAATGACAGTCGGTCACCCCCATAGACTATAGCTTAAGACTCGTTTATGACTTATAGCAAACAAAATGAAAAAATTAATTGCCTAACTCCTTTCAATTAAAACGATTAAATATGCACTTCAATGTAAATTGTTTTTGATCGAGATTGCTTACGTGGCATTATTATCACGAATAACCTTATTTTACCCATAAATACTAATACGTTTCCGACCGCTTTATATGACTTATGTGGCAAATGTCGTGCCAATTACCCTGTAGAGCTCGCTTTACATCGTGTCTATAGTTCAAACCTTGATTTATGATAACCTTCTAATCCAAATACGTGTGTCTTGTATAAATCGGTACAACACAATTTTAACCGTCATATATAGATTCTAAAAACGCCCCGCAGTCATTTGGAGTGGTGCTGTTTAGATCGACATCCGGAAGGACAATTGATATAGTACCAGGCTCCACCCAAAGGTAATACTTTATCAATGTTATGGTTCGTCGTTGAATCGTGTGCATACAAAAGTATCTGCCGATATCCGCATTAACTTGCTCAGTTACGTTATGACCTACTATATCAATATGTCATATGCCCCTACGTTCAGCGATTTCAACTTTCTCCTCATAAGACGGGACTCGCCAGAGATATCTCACAAAGGCATTTCATTTCATATTCAATCAACTTTTTTTCTTGGCAATCTGTAAACGTAAAATGCACTGGCGAAACAAAGCACCGACATTATTACAAAGAGAGTTTTAAAACCAAACTTTGTAACTATGAGTCCCCCGATTAAGGCACCCCCTGCTGCCGTAAAATAATACAATGATTCCAACGCACCCCATTGTTTGCCTGTTTTTCGACCCTCAAGATGTGTGGAATACACGACATCAAACGCAGGTGCATAAACGGCTTCCCCAAGACCTATGACCACTTGGACAACCAGAAGGAACAAAACTGAATTTACCTTCGTGTACAAGATATAACCCACCCCCATTATCATATATCCGAGCACAACTATTAATTCTCTATTCTTAACCTTATCTGTAAACCTGCCCGATATAAGGGTTGTAACACCGGCTGCTATGGCAAAGGCTACACCTGCTAAACTTGCATCAAGGAGATCACCCCCAACCTCTTCAACAAAAAGTGCATATATCGGACCGAGCATTGCGCCCGCCAAAAGTATCATTCCATTTGTAACCAGAAGGATATTTAATACCTTTCTAAAAAATAAAAGTTTCATATTTATTCAACAAAAACCCTTTAATCTGAATACGTTATCTAATCGCATTGATACATTCATTTTCTTTTTTTTATTTCATACATAAAATTATCTTATCTTGGTTTTCTAGCAATGGCTTCTTTAATATTATATTCTTTATATCTTTAGCATTTAGGAAATAAAAGCGGTTGCGTTACCAACCAACATAAATGATAACATCCTTAATACTAAGTTTAATTCCTCTTTTTGTCGCAATAGATCCGATAGGGATCATCCCTATGTATCTTTCTCTAACAACAGGACTAGATCACGAGGAAAGGAAAAAAGTCGCAAGGCAGTCAATCCTTACAGCTTGTGTCATTGGTATAATCTTTGTATTCACCGGAAAAATCATATTTAAAATTCTGGGAATTACCTTTTCTGATTTTGCGATTGCAGGCGGATTACTCCTATTTACCTTTTCTATCTTGGAACTGTTAAGAGAAGAAACTCAACCTATCAAGAAAAGATATCGTACCTCTTTGGGAGTCTTTCCTATTGGTACTCCCCTCATAGTTGGACCAGCACTCCTAACAACACTCATTATACTCGTGGATACCCAAGGGTTTATCTCAACTCTGGTCGCATTTGGATTGAATCTCTTGATCCTAGGTATTGCCCTTTTAAAAGCCGATTTTATCCTATCAATTATTGGAGAGAGCGGGGCGCGGGCTTTTGCAAAAATCATGAGTATACTACTCGCAGCTATAGGAATCATGATGGTAAGAAGAGGAGTGATAGAGTTGATTTCAGAGAATATTCGATCGTAAAAAACTTACAAAACAAATCGTTAAGCATACTACTGCAATCCTTCCTTGAGTTGGAGTAAGTTGCATATCAGCAAATTTACCACTGGACTCAACTTTGACCTAGATGATAATCGGCTACGGAAGACTCTTCCCACCCTTGATCTCTATTATTTCACTATCGGAAAGTAAAATGTTCAGTATTTGTCGTTTCCTATCGTCCAAGGCATATTGGTGAAGTGCGGATTTCCCCTCCAATATTCCTCGTACAGTGATTACCTCACCTTCACTTAGTTTTAACACCGTTTTCTTGTTATCTTCAAGTTTTGGATCTGTAATATCTCTGCATTCATATTTTCCGTTTTTAAACTCACACTCCTCTCCGGGCACCTTAATCTGCGAAGAAATTAGACAGGTTGTCGGCGTTTCAATCTTTCTGCCATAAGGATCTTTTTTTATTTCTGGCGAAATTATTAGGTCAACAACGGAATTTATCCTATTTCCCAGGAAGGCTTTTCTTTTATCGCCAATCGATGATACGATCCCACGAATAACAAATTCTTTTCCTTTTAATTTGTTGTATGATTCGTCACTTGCCATAATTTCAGAACAAAACTGCTGCGCTGCAATGACTTTAGATCCGTTTTCTTCTTCAGCTCTAACGAAATTAATTATGATCACGATAGTGGATAATGCTATAATTATAAATATTCTCATTTTCTCTTAATCGATAAATCTTAAATATATTCTTAATCTATTCCGAGTAAATTGTCTTTTGACATCATGAATGACAACAAAAACTTTTTACTTGTTCTTATTTTCGAACCCTTTCCCACTCCTGTTTAAGCCAGCCCGAAGCCAAGAAACGGTTATGCTGATCATTTTAAGTTCGCTTAAACCAACCTTACCGTTCCATAAAACCTTCTTCACAACTTCTAAGGGGTCTGGATTACTCTTCATCTTAAAAGTTCTTAAATCTCCGAGTGGTATCCTGGTCTTAATTGGCCATATACCTTAAAAATCTCCCAACTCATTTCTGAGCAATGTTCACTTCGTCTAAAATCTCTTGCTTACATCTTAATATTTATCTTTTTCTCATAAAGGCCTCGATTATACTGTGAGTTATTACCCCTGCTTATCCTCTGCTGAGTATTAATAAATGAAAAACTGTCGGAAGTGTACGAGGTCGGTTTTTTTACCCATTTGAATTACTCTTCTACTTATCTAAATTATTTAACCTGTCCAGTATCCCAATTAGAATCATTTTTTTAGTTTTTAGTCCTTCTCTAAAGAAAGAACTGTCGGTATCAGCAATCTGCATACGTAAATCGGATATATAACTGCCTAGAACATCGATCAGGGTATCCTTTTCCTCTTTTGAAAGCTCCAAACTTCTCATTGAGGACCCTCCTTTCCTTTTTTTTGGTTCAACAAAATGCTAGCATAATTCCTTTGAAAAATTTTTTGAGAAATAATATCCTTAACCCTCCACCAATAATAAAGTATTTTAGGAGCAAATTTCATGCCAAGCTTAAATTCAATATTAATTAATCCAATGCTTATATTCGAATCTAAGACGTCGGTTATCTGGTTTAAAACCCCTTTTCTAAAATATCTGATTTTGGGTTGGCATCTTTATTGCTTAAAATATTATAGCTAGGATTATAAAAAGATCGGAGGTTAAGATATGGCATTAGCAGAAATCAGTGTTATTCCCCTTGGTACTCCCACAGCTAGTATAGGTGATTGGATTGCCCAGGCGATAAGGGTTTTGGATAAAGAGGGCATGAAATACGAAATAAGTCCAATGGGGACCCTCATCGAAGCTGAAATATCAGATGTCTTTAGAGTAGCAAGCAAGATGCACAAATCGGTATTTGGTAAGGGAATCACAAGGGTGGTTACTACAGTTACAATAGATGACCGCCGTGATAAATCGGTCACGATGAAGAGCAAGGTTGCTTCGGTAAAGAAAAGACTTTGAGTTTTACAACACCAAATACCTCAGTAGCTGCGAGGGAAAATGTCTGAATTTGGATCTCTATATATAATAGACACTGAGTACAATTCAGGCAGAGATGCTTACGAAGTAACCCTTGGCTACATGGAAAAAGATGAGGATGTAAAAGGTCGGTTTAAATCAATTAGAGTGATAGTAAATATAACAAATCATAAAGACGATGAAAAAACTGTAATAGATATCGCCCTGAAGAAGGCTCGTGATTTGCTGGAGATAGCTTCAAAAGCACCGGTAGAATTGGAGTAATAAAACAAATGGGCCATGTTTATGTTTGAATCAAGGTCTCAACGCCAATATCGAACAAGGTGCCTCATAAATGACTTTTTCCGCGACGCTACCCAAGAATAGCTTCTTTAAACCCTTTCTGCCATGAGTATTCATGATTATAAGGTCCGATTTCTCCCTTTCTGCAAACCTTATAATTCCCAGGAAAGGTGTAATCGCTTCCACAACCTTATGCTTCATTCTTATCTTATTTTCGAATTGCGTAGAGACCTCTTCCACCCTCTTTTCAAGTTGTTTATCGTACATATCCCTCATTTCATTCAATATGGTAATCGGAAATTCGTAAGGGTATGAAAAAAGTTGTTCAACGTATATTACGGTAACTGCTGCTCCCAATTGCTCACCTAAAGAAAGAGCATAGTCTAAAGCCGAGCTGAATTTTTCAGATATATCGAGCGGGACTAATATCTTTTTTATCTTCGGTAAGGTTTTTGTTTTTTTTTCTTTTACGGCTAGGACTGGCACGCGTGACCCCTGTAAAACCTTCAGGGTATTGCTTCCGACTAAGGTTTTATCCTTAAGACCAAGCCCCCTCTTTCCCATTACAATGAGGCATGCTTTTTCTTGATCGGCGACCTGTATAATCATTTCATAAGGCTTATGATGTTCCATAACCGAGTGTTTGAACCTTAATTTCTCTTTTTTTAATACCGTACAAATTTCGTCAAATTGATTGGACCAATTACCTGATTCTCTTTCCACTAGGCTTTTCATATCTAGCTTCCGGCCGGCAATCTCATAAATCTTTTTATCGATTGGTTTTAATACATGAATTCCTATGATTTCAGCACCAAGAGTCTTGGCAAAGAGCTTTGCCCAGCTCAAAGCATCCTGAGATACTTTCGATCCATCAGTTGCCCAGAGTATCTTATTTATTTTCAAAGTCTTAACACTCCCTGTACTAGAATTAAGCTACACTTACTAATAGTTGTATCTGAATTTCAAGGCTCTATCGCGACCTTAAGCACGCCGTCCAGTTGATTCGAAAATATCCTATATGCTTCTTCTATCTCGTCTAGTCTGAACCTGTGCGTAATGAGCTGTCTAAGGTTTACCCTTTCGCTTTTAACCAGATCCATCAGCCTCCTCATTCTCTCTTTTCCACCCGGACATAAAGTTGAAACTACCCTTTTATCCGCAATACCATACCCAAATTCCTTTAAAGGGACGCCGATATTCCCGAGTTCTGCCGGATAAACACCTAGACTGGAGATCGTCCCTCCAACGCGTGTGGACTTAACACAATTCTCGAAACTCTGCTGAAGACCAATCGCTTCGATTGCCACGTCTACACCTCTGTTATCAGTGATTTTCATGATCTCTTTAACTGGATCAGACTTTTTGAAATCGATCAATATGTCTGCACCCATATTTTCCGCCATTTTCAATCTCTCGGGGACAGTATCAATCACAATAATTAGAGATGCACCCTTGAGCCTGGCACCCGCAGTGGCTGAGAGACCAATCGGACCCTGGCCATAAACAGCTACTATATCGCCAACCTGAATGTCAGCACTTTCCGCACCCGAAAGGCCTGTCGAGAATATGTCCGTGGTAAAAAGCACATCTTCGTCGGATAGCCCTTCAGGTATTGGGGCGAGGTTAGCCATGGCATTTGGAATTCTCACATATTCCGCTTGACACCCGTCGATGGTATTGCCTAACTTCCAACCTCCCAGAAAGCCACCGCACTGCGCCCAGTTTGCTGAAAGACAGTAATTACAGACACCGCAGGGAGTAATTGCGTTTACTGCGACTCTCTCGCCTTTCTGGTAACCCAAAACCCCTCCACCCAATTCATGAATAACCCCCACTGGCTCGTGTCCTATTATCTGACCTTCCCTAACTGGATATTCCCCTCTCACTATATGAACATCAGTACCACAAATTGTCGTAAGGGTTACCTTAACAATTGCCTCCCCCGGTCCAGCTTTTGGAATTTTTCGTTCTTCGAGACCTATGCTATTTTTTCCTTTGAATATCGTTGCCTTCATTTTCATGTTATCACCTCATGCTTGATTTCTTAATCATCAATATAACTAAAAACCTTATCACCTTAGAAGAGTAACACAACTAAGCCCACCTGTTTGTTATTGCAAATGATAGACCAAATAAATTTCAAACAAATTCTATTAATATGCTTTTAGTGAAAGAACTTAGAAAATCATTTTACTGTTTGACGTATCGGGCAGCATTCGAATTAAATTCCCGCATATTCGTTGAAGGTCCAGAGTATTAGGGTTAAAAATGATTAAACTAAAATTGATGCTACATGTACGATATTCGTACAGTCGACAGATGTCATAAACATGTATTGGAGAACTTATGTTACTCATATGGTGTAGATCTTGCCTTTATTAATATCGAAATACTTTGGAGTTATAACAAATGAACTCCTCGCGACTAGAAAATTCAATAAGTTCACAGAATTGAGATGTAAATTGAAATGATATAAATTATGGGCATTATTTTAAAGAAATAATTCAATTTCGCTAATCTAATTTACCAAGTGGGAGGAACCTTAATGGTACGAATTACATTTCTAATTTCTATACTATTATTATCATTATTATCATGCACTCCTGACTTACCCGTAAAAGGGGAATTCCCTGATGTTACATTGATAGACCAGAATGGGAGAGATTTTTCCCTTTCCGAAGTCAGGGGAAAGGTCTTGGTAGTTGCTTATATTTACACTAACTGCCCCGATATTTGTCATATCATAAGTAAGAAGATGAATGTCTTTAAAGAACAGATAAAGAAAAGCGGGCTTCAGGATAGGGTCTATTTTATTTCAATATCGTTTGACCCTGAGAGGGACACGCCCGAGGTGTTAAGACACCATGCCGCGATGATGAACCTAGACTTAGATAATTGGGTCTTCCTAACAGGGGATGAGAATGCAGTTAATGCAACTTTGAAGGTAGCCGGCATGGAAGCGATCAAGGATCCAGTCGATTCGAGTGGCAACGGGGAACAGTCATACTTAATATCCCACAGGGATCGGATTAGTCTAGCAGACAAGAATGGCAGAATAAGGAAACACTATAAAGGATCAGAATTTAATCCTGATGAACTTCTAGAGGACATAAAAAGGCTTTTATAAAATCTTAATAGACGTTTAATTAATTCAAAACTCCATCGTCTAGTTTAAGCTTCTTACCTGCCTTAAGGATTCTGAATTAAGTTTTGGTACAATTTTTGATAATTGAATACAGGTTTCAGTATACTTCATACTTCGGTTGAGGGTATTATTGTTTATTGTAAACGTCAACTATCAGGAGAATTCGCACAATGAAAATGACTATAACGGACTTGCCGGACGATGATTACAAAGGAAAGAAGATATTTGTAAGGGTTGATTTCAATGTACCTGTAGAAAAAGGAAAGGTGAGTGAGGACTATAGAATCAGAAGGTCGATTCCAACGATTGAATATTTGGCCAGAAAAGGAGCAGCCGTCATCCTTGCATCTCATCTTGGAAGGCCAAAGGGAAAAGTCAATCAGAAACTGTCGTTAAGACCTATCGCCGAGAGGCTTTCAGCCGTCCTAAAGGTTAATGAAGTAAAATTTGTTGAGGACTGTGTCGGGTCGGAAGTCAAATACTCAGTAACCAGGCTCGAACAAGGGGAGGTCCTGCTACTTGAAAACCTTAGATTTCATAAGGAGGAGGAGGCTAATGATCCGGGTTTTAGTAAAGAACTGGCTTCTTTTGCCGACATATATGTCAATGACGCCTTCAGCACCTCACACAGGAGCCATGCTTCAACATATGGGATGGCATCCTATTTTAATTATCGATTGGCCGGTCTGCTGGTCGAAAAGGAACTCGACGTACTTGGTAAGATAAGGGATAATCCTTTCCGTCCGTTTATTGTGATTGTGGGTGGAGCAAAGATAAAGGACAAGATAAGCGCCCTCAAAAATTTAATAATGAAAGCAGACAAGGTGCTCATTGGCGGAGGAGTTGCATACACATTTCTCGCATCGAAAGGAATCTCTGTTGGGGATTCTCCAATCGAGACAGACTTCAGAGATTGGGCTAAAGAGGTCGTGACAAAACACGGGGATAAAATTTATCTTCCAGAAGATCACGTCATAGCACCAAGTGCTCAGAAAAAGGGTAAGTCCAGATCGATTGATGGAGAAATACCGGAAGGGTTCATAGGCTATGATATTGGCCAAAGAACTGCTTCAATCTATACTCACGAGATCTTGTCTGGAGAAGGAACAATTTTTTGGAATGGTCCAATGGGGTTATTCGAAAAGGACGAATTCTCTCATGGAACTATCGATGTTGCTAGGGCGCTTTCACTTGCCTACTGGAGGGGGGCAAACACAGTTGTTGGAGGAGGAGATACGATTGCCGCCCTAAGAAAGGCAGAGGTTCTTGAGACGGAAGTTGACTTTGTGTCAACCGGTGGAGGGGCTTCACTTGTTTTTCTTGGTGGGGATGAACTACCTGGTATATCCGTGTTGTCCGACAAATAATTTCTATATTTCCATCAAATTAAAGATATTTGAACCGTCCAAATTTAATACATATTACAACTCTTATCAATCCTTTCCCCCAAAAAGCAAACATCGCTTGCACTGGCATTATTTTTGCCTAGTTTATATACAGATTAACCATAAAATCTTTAATAACTTAAGGCACAATCCGCGTCAAAGAGGAGGTTGAAAATATGTATGTAAAAAATTGCATGACCCCCGATCCGATCTCCATAAAACCATCGGAGGAGGTTAATTTTGCTTTGCATCTGTTAAAAAAACATGGATTTAGGCAGCTTCCTGTGATTAAGAATGATTTACTCGTCGGCGTAATAACTGAAAGGGATCTGAGAGGGGTCCTAAATCAACCCAATCTGGCGATTGAATCAGTTATGACTCCCCAGCCCATCACAATTTCAGAGGAGGCGACAGTCGAGTCAGCGGCACAGATAATACGAAACCGGAAAATTAATGCTCTTCCCGTAATATCCAAGGATGATAAGATAGTGGGAATAATAACTGTGACAGATATTTTAGATGGTTTAATAAACCTGTTAAGATTTCACGAGGGACCAGAAAGAATACAATTAAAAATGTCAAAGGGGGTAGATTTATTTGAGGTAATAAGACTCCTTCAAGTCTACTCTGAGAAGGTAGTATCATTCACCTCTGCATCTGAGGATAATCTTCTTTACTATTTCTGGGTAATAAACTGTGACTATGATAAACTTGATTCAAAACTAAAAGATAAGGGTATTGATGTCGAGGTAGTCCATCATTGACGACAAATAATCTAGCCCGGCCTTCGTCTAGTATGGGATTTTGATTCGGTATACTTATCCTTATATCTATCTAACTCAAAACCTAATCAATACGCTCACATCCGATCTGCATATCTCAATCATAAGAAAATCCCGACTATGGATAAAATACCAAAAACTGCCTTTTTATGTCTTCAGCTTGCACTAAGCTATGAATCCAAAGCTCCTAACGTAAGTGAATATCGTATTTTATAATCATCAGTCTCCCATCGATATCCTTGGTTTTTGACTCGGTGTCAGCAATCGGGATCCGATACCTCCGTATTACAATCAAGGCATTTTTACATAACGACTTCCCCAAGCATGTAAACATTCGATGGCATATAACTTGCAGAAACCACCAGATGGATAAATTGAGAAAATAATAAGGAGGAACATATAAATGAATTGGGCCCATATTCATCTTATTCTAAACCATATCCCACTTATCGGTGTTGGCTTTACAATTTTGCTTTTCATCATTGCATTAATCAGAAACAGCAAAGAACTGATCAATATTTCCCTAATATTTACGATCATTGTCGCCTTGTGGGCTATTCCGGCCTACTTGACCGGGGAACCGGCCGAGGAAGTAGTAGAGGAACTACTGGGAATTTCCGAAAATTTGATTAAACAACATGAAGAAATGTCTGAGAAAGCCTTTTTCTTTATGGAAGTCGTGGGAGCGCTGGCACTCATGACCCTTATAATAAAGAGGTATTCCCAAAAGTTGGGAGGGTGGTTAATACCTGTAACCTTGATTGGTCTCATTGTGGGAGGAGGTATGATTGCGTGGACATCAAATCTCGGAGGAAGGATAAATCATCCAGAGATACGTTCCAACACATTCAATAACCAATCCATATCTACCCAAGGAGAACATGAAGAAGATACAGACTGATTCAAAACACAAAGATAAATAAAATAGATACTGTGTCAGGTTAACAATACTGACGAGAGAGTAGCCAAGTTTATGATGATTTAGAGTAGGAGGCAACTAATATGTTCAAATTGAGATTTTTGATATCGATATTAACGTTAATCAGCTTGATTTATTCATTTGAATCCCTGGCACAACCTGGCGGGAAATGGAAAGGGAGTGGAGGCTGGGGAAGTGGCAGCGGATATAATAGGATGTATGATCCAAAAACAGTGGAAACTATATTGGGTGAAGTCGTAACTTTAGAAAAAATTACCCCGAGGGATGGAATGTCATACGGCGTGCACCTGATCGTGAAAACAGATGGAGAAACAATCTCCGTCCACCTGGGTCCTGGATGGTTTATCGAAAGGCAGGACATAATGATTGAACCTAAAGACAAAATTGAGGTCACAGGATCAAGAATAACGTATCAAGGAAAACCTGTAATTATCGCAGCTGAAGTGAAAAAAGGCGATGAACTTCTAAAACTCCGCGATGAAAATGGTATACCATACTGGGCCGGTTGGAGAAAAAATAAATAACGGAGGCTGACCAGATGCGAAATATTATGGTAAACATATCGTGCATATCCCTGACGATCCTTATGTTATTAATCCCACGAGGAGTATTGGCTCAGGACGATCTTCAAAAAAAGGCGCAAGCACTTTTCAAACCCATTCCCGATTCACCTCCAGAACTTAAACATAACCCCATTTCACAAGAAAAGGTTCTGCTAGGCAAAATGCTTTACTTCGATCCTAGACTCTCCGCCTCAAATTTGATCAGCTGTAACACCTGCCACAATTTAGGAACAGCCGGTGTAGACCTGCAGGAAACCTCTACCGGACATGGATGGCAAAAGGGGCCTCGAAACGCACCAACAGTACTAAACGCGGTTTTCAATATAGCTCAGTTTTGGGATGGAAGGGCTAAGGATTTGGAGGAACAGGCAAAGGGGCCAATTCAGGCAACCGTGGAAATGAGTAACAATCCGAAGAGATTGGTTGAAACACTAGACAGCATGCCTGAATATAAAGAATTATTTAAGAGGTCTTTTCCGCAGGAGAAAACCACGGTCAATCTGGATAATACCGTAAAGGCAATCGAGGCATTCGAAGCCACGCTCTTGACCCCCAACTCTCGCTTCGACAAATTTCTCAAAGGAGATGCCACAGCTCTTAATGAAAAAGAAAAGGAGGGTCTCAAACTTTTCGTGGATAAGGGCTGTGCCGGTTGCCATAATGGCATCAACATCGGTGGAGGCGCTTACTTCCCCTTTGGAGTCGTAGAGAAACCGGGGGCAGACATTCTTCCTCCAGATGACAAGGGGCGATTTATGGTTACCAAGACCGCTAGGGACGAATATGTATTTAAGGTACCTACATTGAGAAATATCGACCTAACCCCTCCATATTTTCACTCAGGAAAGGTCTGGAGTCTGAAGCAGGCGGTAGGAATTATGGGGGCAGCACAGCTGGGCATAGAACTCACGGACGACGATATTGATAAGATAACCGCTTTCTTGTCAACACTGACTGGAGATCAACCACAGGTAGAATACCCGATCTTGCCTTCTAACACCGACAAGACCCCGCGCCCAATCCTGGAGGTTTTACAGGAGCAGAGCTCGGGTCACTAATTCTGCATAGAATATTGAATTCTAAGTAAACATTAATAGAGGAGGTTTCAAATGGAAGTAAGAAAATTAAGCAATTATTCATTCGGTGGTGAGACTAAATTGAGCTTCGATGAAGCAGTAAAAAAAGTGACTGAATCCATGAAAGAACAGGGATTTGGTATCCTTACAGAAATAGATGCGAAAAAAGTGCTTAAAGAAAAATTAGGTCTTGATAGAAAACCATATAAGATCCTTGGCGCGTGTAACCCGCAATTTGCTCATAAGGCGATTGACATGGAACCAGAAATAGGAACCCTTCTGCCCTGTAATGTTTTGGTATATGAGAGAGATGACGGAACCGTAGTTGTATCGGCGATGAATCCTGAGGCTGCTTTGAAGCTCGTCGGAAACCCAAACATAGAAGCTATTGCAAAGCAGGTAAGAACGAGAATAGAGAAAGCCTTGGAAGAACTTTAACACTAAGAGCATAATTAAGAAAATGAAAATAGAACTAAAATAGGGACTGACACTATTTATGACTCGGCATTATTACTTACGCCAGTGTTATTATTAGATTAATTGATGAATTAAATATGCATGATCATTGAAATAAGTGTCTGTCCCTATTTTTAATCACAGATAAAGAATATGGATTCCCGCCAACAATCCGCGGGAATGACGCCCAGGGAGGCAGCCTTGTCCGGTCGAAGGGTTGCTTCCCCCTTTACTTACTCTCCGGCTATTGTGCCGATTTAGTTTTAGAAAATGACGTTCG
>DASWID010000186.1 GCA_036397855.1 Thermodesulfobacteriota bacterium
TCAGCGAGTGAGTTATGTGGTGAATAAGATCCCTTTCTTTTTTGTCGGAGTGCTATTACTTGTTGGCGGCATGCACTAACAATAGGGGTTCACCATCAACATGAATATCATAAGTGATTATTTACGACGTTTACCTTGACATATGTACCGCTTCGACCTGGGATCTTCTGATCAGGTATTTTTGAGTGACTCTTTTTGATCATCAATAATCTTTTAAAGTTATAATAATGGTTCAAAGACATATTAGCATTAGTGAGCCTATTTCATCAAACATTGTGGAGAAATCTAATTAACAAGTATAATTTTTTAGTAATAACGATGTTATTGTATTGGAGCGATTAGATGGAAGCGCTTAGCTTGCCTGGTTCTGGGTTTTGGATCGGTGTTGTTGTAGCGATTGTCTGCGGTGCAATCGTGGGTTATGAGCGACAATTGAAGGATAAGCCTGTTGGGGCGCGCACGAGCATCTTGATTTGCCTTGGTACACAAATTTTTGTTGATATCGGATCTGCTTTTACTACTCCTAGCGCGGATCCTACACGTGTGATCGGTCAGGTTGTTACTGGGATTGGGTTTATTGGTGGAGGTGTTATCTTGGCACGCAGGGGGATAGTTGTTGGTGTAACCACTGCTTCGACAATATGGGTATTAGCAGCAATTGGTGTGGTAATAGGTGTTGGGCATTATTTAACCGCACTTATGTTATCAATTGTAACTGTTATAATACTTATCGGTTTCGATTATATTGATAAAAGAATTTTGGCTGGCAAAGCGGGGAAAAAATCGCCGGATGATGAATGAACGTTAGAACATCGACATTAAGTAGGATGAGATCATTATTAACGCTGTGATGGTTCATCCCAGGATTTTATTTATTTTTGTTTAGCCGTGTGTTCAAATGTCTTAAGATCAAACCACTATTTTTGTTATATTAAAAAAATCAATCCTTGAATTTTTTCGATGAATGAATATTATTTTTTTGTCATAGATTTTCTTTTGTAATCATCCTTAAAGTTAATAGTTATCATTAAAAAAATGACAGAGACGACTCCTCAAAAACACGAATTCCAGGCCGAAGTTAAGCAAGTCCTCAATATCGTTATAAATTCACTTTATAAAGATAAGGAGATATTTATTAGAGAGCTTGTCTCTAATGCCTCAGATGCACTTGAAAAACTTCGGTATGTTCAGCTCACCGAAAAGGATATTTTTGATGATAATCTTCCTCTTGAAATAAGCATTTCCACAGACGATGTTGCCAATACAATTACTATAAAGGACTTCGGGGTGGGCATGACTCGCCAAGAACTCATTGAAAACCTTGGGACAATCGCACACTCAGGTTCAAAGGCCTTTTTAGAGGCTGTTCAGAAGGGCGCAGATGTGGGAGATAATCTGATCGGGCAGTTTGGAGTCGGATTTTATAGTGTATTTATGGTTGCAAAATCTGTTAAGGTCTATACACATCATTGGGAAAAGGATGGGGAGCACCTTGTTTGGACCAGTGATGGGTCTGGCACGTACGAGCTTGAAACGTCTTCCGGCCAAAGGCGCGGAAGTAAAATTGAAATTCAATTAAAGGATGAAGCAAAGGAGTTCTCTAAGGCGGAGCATGTCAAGCAGATACTCTCACATTATTCAAACTTTGTGCAATTCCCGATCAATTTAAACGGTGAGCGCATCAACACTGTCCAGGCGATCTGGATGAGAAATAGAAACGAAATTAAGGATGCGGAATACGCAGAGTTCTATAAATTTCAGGCAAAGGCTTTTGACGAACCTTTCTACAAACTCCATTTTAGCTCCGACGCCCCGCTTACAATTAATTCCCTTCTCTTTGTGCCGACTGAAAATCAGGAACGATGGGGGTTTATCCGTTTAGAGCCAGGGGTCAGTCTTTACTGCCGAAAAATTCTAATTGATTCAAGCCCAAAGGGACTTCTTCCAGAATGGTTGCGTTTCGTCAGGGGAGTCATTGATAGTGCGGATTTGCCTCTTAATATTTCACGCGAGACTATGCAGGACAGCAGTCTAGTTCAAAAGATTAATGATGTAATTACAAAGAGGTTTCTAAAGTTTCTTGAAGAAGAGGCTAAAGAGAGAAAAGAAAAGTACGAAGAGTTTTATAATAAGTTTGGTCTCTTCCTTAAGGAGGGAATAGTTACGGATATAAATTACAGGGAGCAGCTTTCGAAATTGCTTCGTTTTGAATCGTCTCAATTGGAGAAAGGCAAATTGAGTTCATTTTCGGAATATGTCTTACGAATGAAAGAAGACCAGAAGGAAATATATTACCTCAATGCTCCAACCCGCGAGAGCTCAGAACTTGGACCACATTTAGAGTACTTTAGGGCGCGTGATTTTGAAGTCTTATTCCTTTATGATCCGATTGATGACTTTGTAATGAGCAATTTAAGAGAATTTGAGGGCAAAAAGCTAATCTCTGCAGACAGCGCCGAGGTAACAATCGGCGATATTACGAAAGACTTAAAGGAAAAACCGCTGGATAAAGAGGTGGAGAATAAACTATGCGAATGGTTGAAAGAGACTTTAGGCGAAAGGGTACATGAAGTAAGTGTAAGTAAAAGACTTGTGGATAGCCCTGTAATTGCGCTGAATGCAGACAAATTTATGAGTCCGGGTATGAAACGGATTATGAGGGCAATGCGACAGGAAGTAAAGGAGGGCTACAGAGTAAATCTCGAAATAAACTCGCGGCATAATCTGATTAAGAACCTTTCGGATTTAAAGGATAGAGACCCTGATCTTGCGAAACTCGTGGCAGAACAGTTGTTTGACAATGCACTAATTACTGCTGGATTCCTTGATGACCCAAGAGCGATGGTCAATCGGGTGTACAAGATCCTTGAACGTGTTTCAGTACACTAGCGATCAATCAAGAATGTATGATTTGCTAAGTAAACCGATTTCATTCTTCGGGATTGCTTCTCCGCATAGCTTCTGGAATTTACCGTGAGGACTTTTTTCAAATGTAGATCGCTGCGGCTTACTGCAGTGAGTTTCACTTTTTTTACAAAATTACCTCTTTAAACACTAAGTCAGGGGTTGGGTAGAATATATAAAGATTATGATTGTCAGATTTAAAATGAATGTACCAATGTTCATTATAAGTCCAGTTGTTTTTTTGTTTCTTTTATCAATATCTATTAATATTGCCATCAATGATTTTTCTTCAGCTTCGGATAACAAAGGAGGGATTTTCATATTAGGTAGTTGGACAGAGAAAGGGTTAAATAGTATCATGAAACAATCCTCGAAAATTCAAGATGTTGGTCAACGAATAGACTTTTTATCAGGGAAATTCCTGAATACTAAATACGAGGAATCAACACTGGTAGGGGATGTAAACCATCCTGAAGAATTGGTGATAAATTTGGAAGGCATGGACTGCTTTACATACATGGATTATGTGGAGGCGATGCAGCTCTCTGATTCTTATCCGATGTTTGTAAATAATATTCGGCGTATAAGGTATCAGTCTGGTGAGGTAGATTTTATAAAAAGAAATCATTTCTTTACAGATTGGGCTGTATATAATAGTGACAATATCGTTGATGTCACAAAAGAGGCGGGTGGACAAGGGACCAGAACTGTAAAGAAGCTTCTGAATAAAAAAGAAGATGGGACACTTTATCTCCCGGGTATTCCGGTTAGGGAGCGTTATGTGAATTACATACCGTCCGAATCTATTGATGAAAAGGTGATTGAGCGTCTGAAAACCGGAGATTATGTGGGGATTTATACTGATAAGGACGGTCTAGATGTTTCACACACTGGGATACTGATTAGAAAGGGCGATGAGATTTATCTAAGGCATGCATCTTCGAGAAAAAATAATAGAAGGGTTGTTGATGAAGATTTGCTTGCCTATATTTTTGACAAACCTGGATTGGTAGTTCTGAGACCAAAGGTTAATTGATTTTTTTGATCAATACTCAAACGCTTTGTGAATTCTATCATAAACTTGAAATTATATCATTTTGAAAAACCGTTGTGAGTACATTTAGAGGAGAGTGTATTGAAACCTGAAGAGTTTGTTCTTCTTGCTACGGACAATTATTATAGGGGCGAGTATGATGAGGCAATCAAAAATCTAGATAGAGCCATAGAATTGAGGTCAGACTTTGCTGAGGCTTGGTATAATAAAGGAATAGTGTTATCTGTAGTATGTCGTCATGAAGAGGAGATTGAGGTTTATAACAAAGCAATAGAATTGAAGCCAGATTATGCTGAGGCGTGGAACAACAAGTCCGCCGCTCTTGGCAGACTGGGGCGCTTTGAAGAAGCACTAGAGGCGTCTGAAAAATCGCTGGCGATAAAACCGTGGTTTGCTGTAGCGTGGTGTAATAAGGGAGCGGCTCTTGGGTGGCTTGGTCGGGATAGGGAAGCAATCGTTGCTTATGAAAGAGCGTTGGAATTTCAGCCAGATTATGTTGAGGCGTGTAATAATAAGGGTATTTCTCTCTTCAACACTGATGATCTGAACGAAGCGATCAAGGCCTTTGACAGGGCAATAAAATTAAAGCCTGATTATGCGGAAGCATGGTACAACCGCGCGAGGGTTTATGCCACAAAACGATTGTATAAAAAGGCCTTAACTGATTTACAGAAGGCTATTTTACTCGATACTTCTTTTAAAGAAGAGGCGAAGAAAGATAAGGTTTTTAAAGAGGTTAAGGAAGACAAAGAGTTCGGTAAACTAGTTGAATGAATTCAGCTTGGAAAATAATTCAGGGGGAGAGAGTCTATGCCATTGACTGCTAAACAACTTACCGATTTAGTTACCGAGACTATTAAGGCAAAGCAAAACCTTGAGAAGGTTTTGGATTTTGTAGATTTAATGAATAACCATCTCGAAGAGTTTCCGGATGAAGTAAGGACTTCGGGTGAAAGGATAAAAGAAGTTGCTCCAGATATTGAGAAAAGCATTAAGACTATGAAGTCTTTCATTGATATGGAACTAAACAAATTGCCGGTCGATATAGATCAGGCTAAAGACGCCGCGAAGAAACTTATGCTTTATCAGGGCGACGTATTTCAGGTTATAAATTGGGCTGAATTGCAGAAAAGGAATTACGAAGAAAATTCGTATTGGTGGCGTTACTGGCAGGCTGTTGATAACCATCTCAGAGAACAGGTGGAGAAGGAAAGGACGGCAAAAAACCCGTTGAAGTGAGAGAAGGGGATAGAAGCGCTTTTCGGCGAATTCTTCTGTAGTCCTCCACTTATCTTTACCTTAATGACCAACTGTGAATGAACCAAAACTTATAGCCGCAATTCTACACCGAGGGTCATTCCCGAGGACTGTTATCGGGAATCCACTTTGTTTGTCATCGTACTTCGATGCACTCAGTATAGACTCCACTGTGGCAATCTCATTTTTTATAGAAGAATTAGGCAGCTTCGACGGAAAGAAGAAAAAGGAAAAGAAGGATTAAGTTCGTGATGAGGGAAGTAGCAAGGGGGGTTTAAAAGAGAGCGGGGAAGAATAGATATAGGGTAAACTCGTCTCTATCACAAAAATGATGCACCTATTTATTTGTCAATCTGTGATCCCTGGTTGTATTGTTCTGAATCATGAATCGTGCATCCTGTATCCTGCATCGTGGATCATGCATCGTGTCGGCAAGTGTCAATTTG
>DASWID010000187.1 GCA_036397855.1 Thermodesulfobacteriota bacterium
AAAAAGTACATTGGAGGACAGGATTTAAAGTCGCAGCCGGTGATGTGCCGCAAATTTCTGAGCATGTTGCTGGAGTAGGTGGATACCTATTTCGTTCCTCTGATAAAACAAAAGTTGTACAATCAAGATTAGACGGTTTTACATTTAATAAATTAAAACCATACGAAGACTGGGAAACTTTTTGTGATGAAGCGAGAGAGCTTTGGATTAAATTTCTTAAAATTGCAAGACCTAAAAATACAACTAGATTGGCCCTGCGTTATATAAATCAAATCGACATACCACTTCCCTTCAATGACTTTGATGAATATATTCTCACTATTCCTGAAATAGCTCCCGGATTACCAAGCGCATTGTCAGAGTTTTTAATGAAATTAGTGATACCTAATGATGAGATAAAATCTAAAGCTATCATACTTGAAACGATGAAGAACGTAGAAATAAGAAATGGCCAAAAGGTTCTACCTTTGATATTTGACATTGATGTGTTTAGACTAATATCTTTAGATCCCAATTCTGAAGAAATTTGGAACATAATGGGTACCTTAAGAAATTTTAAAAATGATATTTTTTTTAAAAGTTTGACAGACAAAGCAAAGGAGCTCTTTAAATGAATATCGCACAAGAAATTGAGATATTTGAAAAAGCTGAAACATTTTCCTATGGGGTGAGTACGGAAGCACAAAGTGCTATTGAAGCAATGCTCGACTGGGAAGAGCATTATTACTTCCCAGAATCAAGGCAAAGTATTGAAGAGTTATTTTATAGATTGGCAATCAATTGGAAAAACGATGTTAAACTAAAATCTTCAGCGACTGAAATAATATTAAACTCTTTTTATCAGCGAATAATTGGTATGGGGCCCGTAGCATTACCAATGATATTGAGGGAGCTTAAAAGGGAGCCTGATCACTGGTTTTGGGCTCTACAATCCATCTCTGGTGAGAACCCCGTACGTCCTCAAGATAGGGGAAGACTTACTGAAATGTCTAAAGCATGGTTGAAATGGGGAAAAGAAAAAGGATATTTATACGATATCGATGTCTGAAGTAGTTGTTATAAGCCCTGCAACATCCGAATACAATTGTATTGCTTGGGCTGCTAATGAAGATTTCAGATGGTGGTGGCCAATTCCAGAGAAATTATATTATTGGCCTGAAAATACACCAAGAGAAGAGACTTTAGAAGCGTTTGTTAAAGCTTTTGAAACTTTAGGCTATGTTGCCTGTGATAATGATAATGTTGAACATGGATTTGAAAAAGTTGCCATCTACGTGGATAAATCAGGAAAACCTAAACATGCCGCGAAGCAATTAAGAAATGGCAAATGGACAACTAAACTGGGAAATTATATTGACGTTGAACATGAATTGAATTGCTTGAGAGAATACGTTCTAAATATAGATAAAACAGAAGATTATGGGACTGTAGCAGTAATCCTCAAGCTTGAGCTTGACGAAACATAACATCTACAGAGAGTTATTGTTTAAAAACCTCTTGCAATATTGCACCTATCAATCTTTCACTTTCTTCTTTTGATTTTGAAATTTTTGATCCCAGCTCATCGCATAATTTCATTAACTGGTCAACTTTTTTAGCAATTCTTTTTTGTTCTCCTACAGTTCGTGTAGTGGGAAAGGGGCAGGCTTTTGTCTTTTTGTATTCCTTAACTTTTTATATATAGTGGGAGAGACATAACCTACTTTTAAGCCCAAGAAAATAACTTTTCGGATGGATTTCAGCTTAGTGTCATTAATAAAGGGGTGGATATACTTTTTCAGATGTTTCAGATTTGTTAATGTGTTAATTGATGTCCTTAAGAGAGCCCTCAAAGACTCCTGTTTCATCATAGTCCATGTTGATATCTTTACGCCACATTACTTCCTGTGCCAAGGCCGATTTTTCAGTTCCAAAGCATTTAACCATTGCCGGGAATCCTCATTCTACCTTAACGGCAATCCATAAAGCTTCGATATTCTTAATCATAATTTTATCCTCCAGATTCTATTGTACCACAGAAAAACATTGTGATATTATAAAAACTTGCAGACATTTGTTCGTCCGTTTATTGCGAAAGCCGGCCTCGGTCGTCACTCATTTAGAGTGATTAGGTAGAAAGAATTGCGTATAATGGATAGTTAAGGTTTTAGATATATTGCGCGATTAGAGATGGAAGAAAAAACAATCAAGGAAGTGATGAAAATACTTTCAGAATGGAATCCACTTGGTGAAGGTGCGGTTAATGTGCCAGACCTTGATGGGTACAGGACAGAAGCAATAGACATTCTCTGCGAAATCGAATTGAGCACAAGTCAGACCAATGTTTGAAATATCGTTAGAGAAGTACTAAACCAAGCTTTCAATTTGTCTTTATCTCCCAAGGAGTGTAAAGAACCAGGTAGACGCATTTGGGATATAGCTAAAAACAATATCAAACGTTAAAGTGTATAAATAAAAGATTATCACCTCTAACCAGAGATTAAACGAGGACTGGTTTTTCGGGGCAGCGCTTGGCTTAGCGCTCAAAAACAGCCTGTTATCGTGAAAGTTAGGCATATTCACCGAGCAAAAAAATATGGACAAGGTCAATTTTATATACACTGAAGTCGGGACTGATATTATTCTCTCTCTCTCATTTGACGAAGATACCGAATTCGGAATTGAAGGATTCATAATAGTTAGAACTCAAAAATACGAGTTTCTTCTTTTTCCACATGAAAGAGGTGCCTCTATTAATTGGTATGCAGAGACTGACACTATAGAGATTATTAAGGAGATAACCTGTATCGGTAATGAGTTAACATTCGTGTCTACCATGAGGTCATATCAATTTGATATCTCAAGATTGGACAAAGCCGAAATTGCTGAGCTTTGGAAAACAGTAGATCGAATGAACTTTGACGACAGCATAAAAATTAGCCGTAAGATAAAATAAAGCCCAACCATACCGTGGATTTAGCGAAAGTTCGCATCAAGCTTTTATACTTTTGTTTTCGTTGAAGTCTCGTGTGTTAAATTAGAGAGCCATAACCTTCTTCTAGGTCCAAGAAAAGAACTTCTACAGATGGATTTTTATAATAAATACGAACTCAACTCTTTTTAAGGCTTTATATTTATATTAATCGTTGAAACATTTATAATAACAGACAAATTCTATTATTAAGTTTCAATTGATTAATAGGCAAAGGTTTATGATTAGACATTTTACACTTGAATATTGGGTTGACGATGGTTGGTATGTAGGCAAACTCAGGGAAGTTCCTGGTGTGTTTAGTCAGGGAGAAACGATCGAAGAGCTAGAAGAAAATATTAGAGATGCATACCATATGATTATGGCCGAAGAAGAACAATTACTACGATCTGATATCCAAACAAAAGAACTGGACATGGACGTTTGAAACGCCGTGACCTCATAAGGGAATTGCTTAAAGAGGGTTGTTATCTAAAGCGTCGTGGTGCTAGGCATGATATTTATATTAACCCCAAAAGCGGCAAGAAGGCGCCAATACCTCGTCATGCTGAAATAAAAGATAGTCTTTGCGAACTTATGCGAAGGCAGCTTGGACTTAAGCAATAGAGTAATATGAATTGATGTTATTAAGCTTTTGAGGAAATTTTATATTTCACAGGTAATAAAGTTTTTAGATTAAGATGCTTTGATGCATCAAGAATTTCAATGCCTACAATTCTATTATTTTTCCCAATGTCCACAACGATGTTATCAGCAACTCGCTGATTGATTAAATCCTGCTTGCGGTCATCGAGACGAAAGTAAAGTAAGTCTTTTTTTTCATCGTAAAGTATTTGCATTGTTTAACTCCCAGTCTCCGTAGAAGACATAGACCGTTACAGTTATGATAACATCGCTTTCTATGGTGTAAAATACCTCCACCCTTTTTTTATTATAGTATTTATCGAAACGTTTCTTCTTAAAATCATAAATTTTGGCTTTTCCAATGCGACCATACTTTGCGGGAATGGCAAATCCTGTTCTGATTACATCTTTAATTTCCTCTTTATTCGTTCCTCGTTCCTCAGCTCGTTGTAGAGCATGCGAATCAATTTGGATTTTCATTGTGATATTTCATTCTCATCATTAATTAAGTTAAACGACATATATCATATTTGATGATATTACTAATTTAGAATATTCTATGAAAAATCGAATAAGCACAAGGGAAAGCAAGGTTCGATTAGGTTCTGAAACAGGCATGTCCTGAATTCATTTCAGGATTTAGAATGACGAAAAGAGATTCTAATAAGTGTTTGAATTAAAAAAAAACTGACAGGCCAGGCTTCTTCTGTTCGTTTTCCTTTAGTACACTTTTTTTAAATTCCAGAGACATAACCTACCTTTGGGTGGAGGAAATAACATTTACGGATGGTGTAAGGCTTTGTTTCAAAATCTCACCTTAAAAAAGGGTTACATCTCCTTCACCGGCCCCAGATATTATCTTTAGTTGATCTAAGAACAGTTATATAATACTAATTCTGAATTCAAGGAGGTGAATTACGTGAGCATAATGAGAGTTCTACCGTCTAAAACGAAGCTTGGCTGGATAGGGACAGGCGTGATGGGGAGTTCGATGTGCCAGCATCTGATCGATAAAGGTTATGAGACGTTTGTTTACAATCGCTCTAAAAAAAAGGCAAAAAAATTGATTGAATCAGGCGCAACCTGGGTGAATTCACCGGGAGCCGTGGCCCAAAACTCCGATGTTGTTTTTACGATGGTAGGATTTCCTCAAGATGTTAGCGAAGTCTATTTCGGAAATACCGGAGTGATTAAGGGTGTAAAACCCGGAAGCATCCTGGTTGATATGACGACGACCGAACCCTCGCTTTCAAAAGAGATTTACAAGGAGGCTAAACTGATGAAAGGAACTTCTATCGATGCTCCTGTTTCTGGTGGTGATGTAGGGGCAATGGAAGGGAAACTCTCGATTATGGTTGGCGGAGACAAGGATGCTGTTGAGGCAATTATGCCTCTTTTTAGACTTATGGGCAGAAATATTGTCTATCAAGGTGCTGCCGGGTCAGGACAGCATGCAAAGATGTGTAATCAGGTAATGGTTTCGGGATTAATGATTGGTATGTGTGAGACGCTGCTTTACGGTTATAAAGCCGGGCTCGATCTTGAAACAATGCTTGAGTCTGTGAGCAGGGGCGCGGCTGCTTGCTGGATGCTGGATAATCTTGCCCCAAGAATTCTTAAGCGTGACTTTAGGCCTGGATTTTTCGTAGAGCATTTTATAAAGGACATGGGAATTGCTCTTAAGGAGGCCGAGCGAATGAATCTGAGTCTTCCAGGTTTATCTCTGGTTCATCAGCTTTATATTGCTGCTGAAGCACAAGGACACGGAAGAAAGGGGACACAGGCACTAATGCTTGCTTTGGAAAGAATTTCAAATGTCAGGGGTTGAGATGAATTAGCTATACAATAAAACATATCTGGTAAGACTTCTGTCTTTTTCCTTTCTTTTTATTCATCTGCTTCCTCGAGTCAGGCTTGTATTCATTATATTCTAATATGTTAATTTATAGTGCCATAGCCTGCTTTTGGGTGTGAAGAAAAGAATTTTTCTCAGACATACAAAGCATGACCGGCATTAGTATAATTCGCGGAACCAGGCTTCTCCAGGTCAATTTAGAGGGACAAAAGGTCTCAGATCCTTTTTTCTGATCCTGAGGTAGATCCTATTAGCGCTCTTTGATATTCTTAACCATTCTCATCAAGATGAATAAAGGTAGTAGTAAATATAGAGGGACTGATAAGGGAGCACCCGAAGGAGCAAGCGAACACCCTCCACTGCTTGATGATTTCTCTCCGCAGAGCGTGCCATTTATATCGCACTGTGGAATAATTCCTTTCTCACGTTGTTTTTCGTTTAATTTGAATACTTCATTGTCTGTCTTGACATTTGCTGTACAACCGCATATCTGACTCGCGCAACAGCTGCACCCTACTTCGCCCTCCAACTCTATGATTTCAGATACATCACAGTTCTCGAGTCCTGAGCACGCCTCCGCCACTAACCCCCTATCTTCGCATGTGGAGGTACAAAGGGTGGCATCGCACGTGAATCCTAATTCGATATCTCCTCCGTTTTGACAGTTTTGGTATTCCTGGCAGACCTCTTCACAGTCCACGTCGGGCGGTGGGGGAGGAATATTCTCTGTCAAGAGGGGACAGCCTCCGGCGTCAACGGAAGCATCCGGGATGCAGCCGGGTGGTGTGGGGAATGTCATGCCGCCCCGATTGGGATTGAAAGCGGCAGACCAGACCAAATCAGGTCCTATATCGCAGGTTTGATTATTTAGCCCCACCTGATATGGTCCGTCAAAGGTTGGGCAAAGGCACTCGACTATTCCCTCTTCATCTGTCTTGATGCAAGGTGCCGTCATACAGCCTGCATAAAGAGCCTGAGGGCAACTTGTCTGACCGATACCCTGTTCAGGAATACACTCAAAGCTGAAGGCGGAAATGCTGTCAGCGCCTGGAATAAACTCTCCACGGTTTATAAAGTCGCACACGGGTGCCTGATTGGTTTCTTGACACATGCTTCCTTCTACACCACATTTGGCTACAGTTTCGAGATAGATTTCCTTATCCAAAATAGCGTTTATATCGACAAAGTAGTTCCCATAGGAGAACTCGAAACATTTGCACTTGGCAAATTTCCCGTCTTCCGTAATCACGCAGTTTTCCGGTTCTGGACCTGAGTAATAACATAACGCAAAGGTGCCCCCTTTACATGGAAGGAAATTCGATGGAACCAGGACGATGTCAGCAAATGCAGGACCGAAAGGGGTTGTCCTCAAATCGTTCGGGATGAAGGGTGGAAAGTCACCTATTTCATTCTCCTGGCTTCGCGCAGCCGGCGAAAAGAGCGCATGAATCAACAGTAGACAACTGAGGAAAGCAATTTTATTTATCATAAATTACACTGCTAGGGAACATAATTTCTCACACGATAATGGCACAAAAATAAACTATACGAACTAGTGAAATGATATTTGAAACGTTGACACAAATTATTTGATAAGATTTTGATGTTGTCAAACTATTCCAATTGTTATAGTGAATTGCTCAAGACGATTATGCACTTAGAGACTAAGTTGCTTGAAATGTGGATATTAAAGTCAAATTCGTATTAAATTAGTCCTTGAGGAATTATGTATTTGGTAGAAGAAAGAAATGTATCTTTAGGGCTAAGAAGATCATTATCGACAACTTGATTATGGTGTTCAGCTTCGAAACCCGCAGATCTACAATATTGATTTATAGCATGATGCTGAAATAAACTATACATTATGAAAGAAAAATTATTACTGGCTATTAAGTATGCAAACCAGGGGAATTGGGATGAAGCTCACAAGACGGTTCAGTCGATCGAAAATATCTATGCATACTGGATACATGCAAATCTTCACAGGGAAGAGGGGGATGTATCAAATTCGAGATATTGGTATTCCAGAGCAAATAGAGAATTTACAGAAATTGATTTAAAAGAAGAGAGGAACGTAATTAAGAAAGAGATAGAAGAGAAGCTCAAGTAAGAGATCCTTCTTCCATTCAGGATCCTGTTCGTTAGCATCGAATTCTTTTATGTAATAATAGGCATAGACAATTAATGGGGTAGATGAATAAACTTAAGTCTTCGCCCACTCCAGGGCTTTTTCCTTATCTTCAAAGGAAAAGCACCTTACCTCAATATTCGGAAATATCTTATCCGTAATAACGGCAACCTTTTTCATCCATTCCTTTTCTGTAACAACCGCCTTCTTATCAAAATCGTTGAAGTGTTTGATTCCCAATTTAAGGTCTTTAAATATGGCTTCTAGAGAAATTCCTTCTAGCTTTATGACTTCGACATAGATTCTCAGTTTTTTATTTTTTACAAACTTATCTTCGATATAGTTTGCAATCCTTTCTATATCTTCAGCGTTTATCTTGCCATCTATCTTACAACCGATGACATTATCTGTATTGGTAGGAATTATATCTATCATTGAATCTTATCCTTTTTGATCTTCCTAATATTATATTAACTGACCGCATATCTAAACCAATTAAATAGAAAGAAGATGAAGTCTACATTAATGTTTCTATTGTTGATTTTATCAGGTTTACTTTTTATATTCTCAGTTTAAAAGACATTTATTATGGGATAAATCAATGAAGATTACGGTTTTCTACGATTATGTCTGTCCCTTCTCATTTATTGGTTCCAAGCGGATTCAACAAATTGGAGCGGAATACGGCATAGAGGTAGAATGGAAAGGTTTTGAAATCCATCCGGAGTATCCTCCTCAGGGGAAAAAACGAAAAAGGACTTTTAGAGCTATACGAACGGCAGAATCCTTACAGAGCGTGATGGAGGAGGAAGAGATAAAATTTAAACTTCCAGGGTTTATAACTAACTCCAGGCTTTGTCTTGAGGCAGCAGAGTTTTCAAAGACTAAGGGTAAGTTTATCGAGTTTCACAACCGATGTTATGAGTCTTATTTCCTGGAAAGAAAAAATATAGGAGACAAAGATACCGTCCTCGAAATAGGCAATAAGGTTGGAATTGACACGGATGAATTGGAGATTAATCTGAAAAATGGAGAAATGGCAGAAATCCTTGGGTCTTATAGAAGAGATGCTCGGAAGATGGACGTGCTGGGTGTACCCACAGTAGTCTTCAATGACTTTCGGGTTCATGGCGTCCAGAGCGTTGAAACGTACAGGTCTATTATGGCTAAGTTTTCAAGTTAGCCATGTGAATTTTTGTCTTGACAATCAGGGGGTCTTTGGTAGACTTTCACCTTTGCATTTTTTCCTGGGATTGTTACGAATGAAGACATATATGGCAAGAGACGTGGATATTAAAAAGAAATGGCATATTGTCGATGCTGAGGGAAAGACTGTCGGCAGGCTCGCAACAAAGGTGGCTATGACCTTAATGGGAAAGGATAAGCCTCAGTTTACTCCCCATGCGGATAGTGGAGATTTCGTAATTGTGGTAAATGCTGAAAAGGTCAATTTCACAGGAAAAAAATGGAATCAAAAAACATATTACAGGCACACCGGTTATCCAGGTGGTCTTAAATCAATCACAGCAGAAAATTTACTGAAAGTGAAGCCTGAGGAAATAATAAGAAAGGCTGTATGGGGTATGCTTCCTAAGAATAAGTGGCAGGACAGGTTAATAAAGAGGTTGAAAATTTATACGGGAAATGATCACCCACATAAGGCTCAGGAGCCTGAATTGTTGGAGGTATGAGTAGAATAGATGGCTGAAATTAACTATCATGGAACTGGGAGAAGGAAAACATCGGTAGCCAGGGTATGGCTACGTGCCGGTGATGGAAAAATTTTGGTTAACAACACGCCATTTGATGAATACTTTCCAAGAGATGCTTGGAGAAGTAACGTTTTGGAACCCTTGCAATTAACGCAAACACTTGACAAATATGATGTTTCGGTGGACGTGAAAGGGGGCGGACTCACTGGTCAGGCCGGTGCTGTGAGACACGGTATTGCCAGAGCTCTACTCCAGCTCGGTGATTCTTTCAAAAAGCCACTGAAGTCTGCGGGTTTTCTCCGAAGGGACCCGAGAATGGTCGAAAGAAAAAAATATGGTAAGCGAAAGGCACGGAGAGGACAGCAGTTCTCCAAAAGGTAGTTCCTGCATTGCCAACCAAGACCAAGAATACTGGACTTAAAAAGAAAAAGGTCATTGGCTCTCCCGATGGGAAGCTCGGAGTTTTACTTCCCGGGATGGGTGGTGCTGTAAGTACTACCTTTATTGCGGGTATTGAAGCAATAAAAAGGGGAATTGGAAAACCAATAGGTTCACTCACTCAATTAGGAACCATAAGACTTGGTAAGAGGACTGAAAGGAACGTTCCACGCATCAAAGATTTTATCCCATTGGCAGATTTATCTAATATAGCATTTGGTGGATGGGATATATTCAACGATAACATATACGAAGCAGCAATTAAAGCGGGCGTCTTGAGGGCCGAGCTTCTTGATGACTTACGGGCTGTTCTCGAAGATATAGACCCTATGCCGGCAGTGTTTGATAAGAAGTTTGTTAAAAGACTCAACGGCAAGAACTTAAAGAAGGGGAAGACCAAGATGGATCTTGCCGAGCAACTTATAGAAGATATATCAAATTTCAGGAAGGGCAATAAGCTCGATCGTATGGTGATGGTATGGTGTGGTAGTACCGAAACATATATTGAGGCTTCTGAGGTTCATCAATCCATCCGGAGTTTTGAAATGGGGTTAAAGGATAATAATCCGGATATAGCACCGAGTATGATTTACGCATATGCGGCAATAAAAAGTGGCGTGCCATATGCAAATGGGGCGCCAAATCTTTCGGTAGACATACCGGCGCTGATAGAGCTTGCAAAAGTAAAGAAGGTTCCTATAGCCGGCAAGGACTTCAAGACAGGGCAAACTCTAATGAAGACGATTTTGGCACCAGGGCTCAAGAATAGAATGATAGGTGTTAGGGGTTGGTTTTCAACCAATATACTCGGAAATAGAGACGGTGAGGTTCTGGATGATCCCTACTCATTTAAGACTAAGGAGGTTAGCAAACTGGGTGTATTAGAGTACATTTTTCAACCGGAATTATACCCTGATCTATATTCAGACTACTACCATAAGGTAAGAATCAATTACTATCCACCCAGGGGCGATGAGAAAGAGGCTTGGGATAATATCGACATATTTGGGTGGCTCGGGTATCCAATGCAGATTAAAGTCAATTTTCTTTGTCGTGACAGTATTCTCGCTGCCCCTATAGTCCTTGATTTAGTGCTCTTTATGGATCTTGCTCAAAGAGCAAATTTATATGGCATTCAGGAATGGCTTTCTTTTTATTTCAAGAGTCCGATGGTCGGAGAAAATCTCTATCCCGAGCATGACCTGTTTATACAAGTCATGAAGTTGAAGAATACCCTCCGTTATCTCAAAGGTGAGGAGTTAATTACTCACCTTGGGCTCGATTATTATAACCTTATGTGATTTTTAATTTGTTCAATAATTTCAATCAGTAACTCCTAAATGGATAATCTGGTTAGGTCATGCTTCCCTAGACCTAAGCTCGGGACAGGCTTCCTCGCAACACCGTTTTTCAATCCCACCGGCAACCCTTCGACTTCGCTGTTATGTAAAAAGTCAAGGGCTATCCATAGATTAGAGAGACACGTCTTATTCTAAGCTGTCACGAGCCTCTTCTATAATAGATAGGCGAAGGTTTCAAAACTCGCATATTTTGATAAAGTGGTATCCGCGGGTGCTACGAGGATGATTTTTAAGGTCTATTGATGTTTGCCTTTACCTCTGCTAACTTTAGCCTTCTTTCTATCTCCTTAAATTCCTTATTGCTACCACCAAAGTCTTTGAGTTCCTCTAAAATGGATTCGGCTTCTCTTCTAGCCGCCTCAGAATCGATCTCTTCGGATTTTAAGACACTATCTGTTAACACATTGACCCTATCGTCTGCTACCTCTGCTATTCCACCGTCAATGATCATAGATTTTCCCACTCCATTAATTTTGTAGGTAAGTTCACCTGGCATCAGCGTGGTTATAAAAGGAACGTGTCCTGGGAGTACTCCGAACTCCCCTAAATCACCAGGGGCAACAACCTCATCCACTTCTTCATCTATTACCAGCTTTGAAGGGGTGATCACCTTGAGATTTAGTGTGTCTGCCAATTTAAACATCCCCCTTTAGACTCAGCCAGTTAGTAAATATAGACATGTGGAATTAATGACCTGCCATTACCGAATTCATCAATCGGGTATAAATATTTCTTTAGAATCTGGGTTTCCGAGTGACTGTGCTTGGGAATCATAACCTTTGAATTATCTTGAAAACAGCTCCTTGGCCTTTCCTTTTACCTCTTCTAGATTGCCCACCATATAGAACGCCTGCTCGGGTACTTCATCCATATTTCCATAAATAACTTCTTTGAATGCTTGTATAGTCTCATTTATTGGCACGTACTTACCAGGGGTACCGGTGAATTGCTCAGCTACATTGAACGGCTGAGAGAGCAATCTCTGAATTTTTCTCGCTCGTGCAACTATTAGTTTATCATCTTCGGAAAGTTCATCCATACCGAGAATCGCTATTATCTCCTGCAGTTGTTTGTATCGCTGTAATACTTCCTGTACCTGTCGGGCTACGTTGTAATGTTCCTGACCGACGACCCGAGGATCAAGTATTCGTGACGTTGAATCTAGCGGATCCACAGCGGGGTAGATTCCAAGCTCTGCGAGTTGACGAGAAAGTACAATGGTGCCGTCGAGGTGAGCGAATGTAGTTGCAGGGGCTGGGTCAGTGAGGTCGTCGGCAGGTACGTAAATTGCCTGAACCGACGTTATAGAGCCCTTTATCGTTGATGTAATTCTCTCTTGAAGCTCTCCGAGGTCGGTTGCCAACGTCGGTTGGTACCCGACAGCCGATGGAATTCTCCCGAGCAGTGCCGAAACCTCTGAACCTGCCTGTGTAAATCTGAATATATTGTCGATAAATAGAAGCACATCCTGTCCCAGCTCGTCTCTGAAATATTCGGCCAGGGTGAGAGCTGTCAGCCCTACCCTTGCTCTCGCTCCGGGGGGTTCATTCATCTGTCCGAAGACCATACCTGTGTTTGCAATTACTCCAGACTCCTTCATCTCTACCCATAGATCGTTTCCCTCACGGGTTCTTTCGCCGACTCCTCCGAAGACAGAGACACCTCCATATTCTTTTCCAACATTGTGAATCAATTCCATCAACAGAACTGTCTTGCCGACACCAGCACCACCAAATAGTCCAATCTTACCCCCCTTGAGGAATGGTGCTAGCAGGTCGATTACCTTGATTCCGGTCTCAAACAGGTCGAGTTTTGTACTTTGCTCGACAAACTCTGGTGCAGGTCGATGGATTGGCCAGCGCTCACTTGTTTCAATGGGGCCGGCCTCGTCTATTGGCTCACCGATAACGTTCATGAGTCTTCCTAGCGCTTCTTTACCCACCGGGATTGTAATGTCTTGACCTGTATTTAGTGCATCTTCACCTCTTTTGATACCTTCAGTGGAATCCATCGCTATGCATCGTACTCGCTTTCCCCCAAGCTGTTGAGCAACCTCAAGAACTAAATTCCACTTCATGTCATTCAGTAGCGGGTTTGTGAGTTTTATCGCAGTGTAGATTGGAGGTAATTCCCCGTCCTTAAACTCAACATCAACGACGGGTCCCATGATTTGAACGACCTTTCCAAAATTATTCCCACTTGATTCCATTCTATTCTGACCCTCCTTTACTTAATGCTTCGGTACCGTTTACGATATCCATAAGCTCTTTTGTAATTTGAGCTTGTCTGGTTTTATTAAATAAAAGAGTAAGCTTTCTCACGACTTCATCTGCATTCCTTGTTGCGTTTTCCATGGCTGTCATTCGAGCGGCATGCTCACTTGTGATCGATTCATACATAGCTCTTTCCACACTAACCTCGAGGTACCTGGGGAGGAAATAATCTAGGACTTCCTTTTTCTTTGGTTCGTATAAATAATCTATGGGCACTGAATCTGAATCTATTTTTTCAGGTACGATGGGCAAGAGTTTATTGAAGGTGATGACTTGTGAAATGGCCGACCTAAAGTAGTTAAATACGAGTATAACCTCATCGCTTTCTCCCCTAATAAACTCTTTGGTCAAAACAGTAGAAATTTCTTTCGAAATTGAGAGAAAATTCTTCTCGCCAATTCCTATATAGCTCTTTATAACAGCGTATCCACTCTTTGCAAAATGATCTCTACCCCTCCTGCCAAGAAAACTTAAGGTCACCCGATCGTAACCTTTTGTGTCTGTTACCAAATAGGTGTCGAGTTTTCTGATTAAATTGCTGTTAAAACTTCCACAAAGACCCCTGTCTGATGTCATGAATACAAGGTGAAGTTTTTTTCGTCCTTCTGGCCTTCGCAATAATGGATGGGAGTCAGGTTCGGCTCTACTAGCTAGACTCATCGCAATTTCTTGGAAAGCCTCTGAGTATGGACGATACGAGAGTAGTAGATTCTGTGCCCTCTGTAGCTTGACGGCGGATATAAGCTTCATTGCACTCATTATCCTTCGTGTTCCTTTTACGCTACTAATTTTTGTTCTAATCTGTTTTAAACTAGGCATTGAAATTTATTTCTTCTCTAGAAAGAATAGAATCCTCCCAAGACATTACTTAAATTCTCCCAGTTGGCTTCTTAATTCCTGTAGTGCCTTTCTAGCCTTATCTGCGAGATCATCGTTAATTTCCTTCGTTTTCTTTATCGCTTCTAGGATGTTCTTGTATTTTGTTTCCATGAATACGTACAGCTCCTTTTCATAATCCTTAACCTTTTCGACGGGGTAGTCGTCAACAAAACCGTTAGTTACGGCATAAATAATAAGTATCTGCTTTTCAACTGGTAAAGGTTCATACTGACCTTGCTTTAAAGCCTCTACAAGCCTGCTGCCCCGTGCAAGTTGAGCCTGTGTAATTTTGTCAAGATCGGATGCAAACTGAGAGAATGCTTCCACCTCCCTATACTGGGCGAGCTCTAATCTTAGGGTTCCAGCAACTCGTTTCATTGCACGAATTTGAGCTGAACCCCCTACACGCGAGACAGAGAGTCCGACGTTGATAGCCGGTCGAACACCTGAATAGAATAGATCACTCTCAAGGTAAATCTGTCCGTCGGTAATCGATATTACATTTGTTGGAATGTAGGCAGAAACATCTCCCGCCTGTGTCTCGATCACTGGAAGCGCGGTGAGAGAACCGCCTCCGTTTTCATCTCTCATTTTTGCGGCTCGTTCCAGTAGCCTTGAATGAAGATAAAAAACGTCACCCGGGTAAGCCTCTCGACCAGGTGGTCGTCTAAGAAGAAGCGAGAGCTGGCGGTAAGCCCATGCATGTTTGGTCAGATCGTCGTAAATTACCAGCGCATGCTTTCCATTGTCGCGGAAGTGCTCTCCAAGGGCGCAGCCTGTATACGGCGCGATGAACTGAAATGGTGCTGGATCGCTTGCTGTGGCCGCAACTACGGTTGTATACTCCATAGCGCCGTACTCTTTTAATTTATCCACAACCTGGGCAACGGTTGACTGTTTTTGTCCAATCGCGACGTAAATGCAATAAACATCCTCGTCCTTTTGGTTAATTATGGTATCTACAGCAATGGCTGTTTTCCCGGTTTGTCGGTCTCCAAGTATTAATTCCCTCTGGCCTCTACCTATAGGGATCATTGAATCAATCGCTTTGAGACCCGTTTGCAATGGCTCGCGGACAGACTGTCGATAGACGACGCCCGGGGCTTTTAACTCTACCTGTCTATTCTGCTCTGATTTGATTTCTCCCTTTCCATCTATCGGATGTCCGAGGGCACTTACTACTCTACCCTTCATATCTTCCCCTACGGGAACATCGGCTACCCTCCCGGTACGCCTTACAATTTGGCCTTCCCTAACTTCGGTATCCGCTCCAAAAATAGCTATACCGACATTGTCTTCTTCGAGGTTTAAAACGAGACCCATCATCCCGCTTTGAAATTCCACCAGTTCTCCGGCCATGGCTTGATCAAGCCCGTAGGCTCGGGCTATACCATCACCTACGGAGATTATAGTTCCTACTTCCGCGGTTTCTATTCTTTTCTCATACCCCTTCAACCTGTTTCTTAATATCTCTCCAATATCTTCTATCCTTAATCCTTCCATCTCTCTTGCTCCTTCAATATTAAAGATCCTTAAGGTAATGTTAGGACTTCTCGTATTCTCTCTAGTTGGGTCTTAATGCTACCATCAAACACCCTATCTTCAACCTTTACAATAATTCCACCTAGTATACTGGGATCGATTTTGACCTCTATTTCGACCACATTGCCGGTTAGCTTCTCCAAACCTTCTATGATTTTTTTTAAATCTGATTCTGATGGATTTTCCCCGAATGTTATTTCAGCTCGGCTTGTCCCGGAGGCCTTCCTGAGTCTGCCTACGATTGACTGTTTTGATTTCAAGAGTGATTTGAATTTACCTAACTCGATAGCTAAACTTATAAAATTCGTGATGAGTTTGTCGAATCCGGCCTTTTCGCCGAGATCGTTTATGATTGCAATTCTTTCCGAAGTCTCATAAGCAGAACTTCCTAGGATCTTTTTTAGCGTCTCTTCAGCAGTTATTACATTATAAAACGATACCATATCATTTGTCACCTTTTTGGTCTTGTTCTCTCCCCCTGCTGAGTCAATCAATGCTTCGACGAGATCCCTTAATGTCGCGACTGATGCCATCTTTCTTCGTCCATCCTCTTTACAAAATTTTCGATGATTTTATCCTTGTCTGAAGAGCTTATGTGTTGTTTTATCAATTCTTCGGCAATATCAAGGGCCAATGTAATTGCTTCGGATTGGATTGCACGTCGTGCTCTGGCAGATTCGAGCTCTATAGACTCTCTGGCTTCTGCTCTGATCTTCTCAGATGTTATCTCCGCCTGCTTTAATATTTCTTTCCTCTCAATTTCGCCTTGTTCTTGAATCGATTCTTTTAATGATTTAATTTCGGCATCCAAATGTTTTAATTTTTCTTCGTATTCCGCATGAACCTTTTTTGCCTCAGCAATCACCTTTTGCGCATCGTCGATTTCATTTCCTATGATGCCTCTTCTTTCAATCAGGAAATTCTTAACGGGTTGTTTAAGGTAATAAACAAGGACTAAAAGTAAAATGGTTAGGTTGACTGCTTGATAAGCCACGTCCCTCCAATTAAATAAGTGTCCTCCATCAGTCGCAACCGTAATTATTAAATTAAGTGAATCAATGGGCATAAAATTTATAGCTCCTTTTCGAGGATTCGCGAGGCCACATTCCTAGCGAGGGATTTTATCTCGGGCTCAATACTCCTTTCTTTCTCTACCTTTTCCGATTCTAGTTTATCCTTTGCTTGGTTTAGCTGCGTTTGAGCTTGATCCCTGGCCTTCTTTATAATTTCATCTGCTGCTTTATTGGCATCATTCCTGATTTTGTTCCTTTCCTCCGAGGCTTGTGACCTTGCCTCATCTAGCTTAGCGTTATATTCGTCTATAATCTGGTCGATTCTTTGTCTCAACTCGTTTGCCTCTTTGATTGCCCCAGTAGTTAGTTGTTCTCTTTTATCGACAAGCTGAAAAAGTGGCTTAAATAGAAGAGAGTTCAAAATGAAAATAGCTGCTACAAAAATAACTATTTGAAATATAACGATTTTGTCAATTTTCAGTATATCCTCAGCTGCAATTGCATCTGTGTAACTAATCAGGAATAGGATAGAAATTAGGAATATAATCAAATTAATCTTTTTCAATTTATAACCCTCATAGAGTATTTGGATTAGCTTTCTGAGATAGTGTTTCCTTCTCAGAGAATGCGATTTTAAGTAATGGAGGAGCAATAAAAGTTGTAAGCATAACCATGACTGTGACCGCAGAAAACAGCCTTGTATCGAAAACACCGGATACAAGACCCATCTGAGCAAATATGAGCCCAACCTCTCCCCTGGGAATCATGCCAATTCCTATTATACTTTTTTTTATGCTTTTCTTGAACACGGCCCAACCGCTTACGAATTTCCCAAATACTGCCACTGTGAATAGTACCAGCGCAATCAATAAAATCGGTAGATTTGCTTTCACAAATGGATTGAAAATGCGAACATCTACAGCCGCGCCAACCATAATGAAGAAAATAGGAGTGAATACATCGGAAACAGGTTTCAGACGATTTTCAATGGTTTTGAACTGGTTTGTTTTTGCAAGAACCAATCCCGCTGCGAATGCGCCTACGATAGGAGCAAGTCCTACCAGGCTTGCCAAGACTGCAAATATAAAGGCGAAGGAAAGCGCACTTAATAGGAGTACGCCACGAACCTGCATCTTTTCTATTAGATTAAATAGCTTACCTGAGGCTAGATTGCCGATTAATATAGCGATGAAAAGAAACCCAAATGATTTTAGTGTAGCAATAAGGAGTTGACTGACAGATATCCCGGTATCTAAACCTTCTTTGGTAGTTTCAATGAGTCCACTTACGATCCCTAGGATAATCAAGCCGAGAATATCATCGATGACGGCGGCTCCCAGTATTATACGCGCCTCTTCAGTCTGTAAGCGATTTATATCGGATAGAACCCTCGCGGTAATTCCTACGCTGGTCGCTGTAAGGGTGGCTCCTGCGGTTATCGCTATGACCGTAGTAAACATTGGATTGATCTCACCAAGAAGTCCAGCCTTTTCGAATGCAAGAACACTTATAAATCCAAGAACAAAAGGGACTACAACTCCCACGACTGCAACGAGGCTTGAGGTTATACCTAATCTGAGTAAATCATTGAGGTCGGTCTCAAGACCAATTTCAAATAGTAGTATCGCAACTCCAACTTCTGCAAGAAGGTGGAATGTTATATATCCCGGCTCGCTAGGTGTTGAGGGAATAAGTGCTAGGACGCTCCCTCCAATGACTATTCCGGCAATTAACTCGCCTAGTACCGCGGGTTGCTTGATTCTTTCTGCTATTTCTCCAAAAATCTTAGAAGTGACAAGAATTATTGCGAATGCGAGAAGGAATTTCTCTACTGGAAAAGAACCTGCTTCATCTAAGCTCATCTGCTATTAATATAACCTCGGGGCAGTGAATCCAAAAAGAGTAATTTTCTAACATGAAAACTGGTAGCTGTCAAACCAAATGATAGCTGAGCGATTGGGTATTTGAACGCAAAACATTTGGTCTCTGACTCAGACATAATTAAAAATAGTTTGACATCAAGTACAAACAAACTCAGAATATTTGTATTAGAACAGAGATCCTTGTTATCTGCAATAGATTAACGAATGCTGGGGTATTATTTTAATATTGCTTTTGGAATGGCTCTTATCTCTAGTCTATTAAGAATAGACAAATGAGAAATAAGTCAGGCGATCTCTTCCTCGCATCCCCCTTCTTTGATGATCCTCTCAATTTCATATCCTGCGGCTATGCTGGCAGTACTCCCTATTACCTGATATACCGGGGGTAGTAGGCACTCGCATTCTTGTTTAGTTTTTTCACCGTTATTCACCAACGGTAAGGTTCTGAACTCCATTCCTTTCGTATTTAGATTCTCAAATTCATTTTTAGTCTTATTCAGTCTTAGGAAGGCTCCAGCCATTTTGGCGGCTACAAGATAAAGCACTGGCTCTCCGACGAATTTTGATTCGACTACAAAAGACGTTGGAATTCCCTCCTGGATTACCACATCCCTTACCGGCTTACCTCCTTTTGTAACTTTCATTCTCTTCCTTCCTTCAGCGTTTAGTTTTCTCAGACCATCTCCGTTGGAAACATTGATTACCGCCATTCCGTAGGTTCCAGAATTGCTTTTTACGAAAAAGAACGGATCTTGATCAATTCTTCTCTTTCTGTATTCAGCTGTGAGTTCTTTCTTCATTGTATCTACTTTTGTTGCGACCCGTTCGCGGTCTTGTGGTTCATCAAAGTCTATTCCTTCTTGGAGAACTGTTTCAATCGTGAATACCCAAGGGTCCAGTCCCAGGATCTGTGCCAGTTCGTATGCAAGTTTATTATAAAACTCGAAATGGACGTTCTTTTTTCTGGTATGCCAACCTATCTCTATCGGAGGCTCAACAGGCTGCAATATGTCCTTCAGTGTCTTTGGACACCTAGATGAGAAATCATTATTAATAAGGATTAGATCTGGAACATAGTTTGGTATGAATGCCTTATGGCCTTCACTTATGACTTTATACCCGGTGAGATGCTTACCGCTTATCGCTTTAAACTCGGCTTGATCTAGATGAAACTCTTCACTTACGATTCCAATCTTTACACTGAACCCCACATTTTCCAGCATTGATTGGATTACATGTATGTTTTCCCAATAGTATGGATTTCTAGTGTTGAGCTCCGGGACGATGAGAATTTTCCTCACCTTAGGATATTTAATGGAAAAGTGCTGTTTGAATAGATTGGCGGTGTGTATTCTACAGTATTCGGAGAGATTATTAAAGCCAGCCGGAAAGACATTTGTGTCAACAGGTGCGATTTTGTAGTTGGATACTCTTAGATCAACAGATGTATAAAGAGGTACGATAACTTTATTGGAGTGCTGCTCTATCCAACTCTGTATTTCGGCTGATCGTTCAGTGATCTTTTCATTAATTTCATCGAGAAATTCCATATCTTAGGTTTTTTCTTTTACTACAAGGGTGCCTGCAATTTTATCATGCCATGTTTGAGACTTTGAATCAAAAAGTGCCCACAAGAATCCAATGAAGAAAAAGGATGCTGAAAAAAAAGAAACAGCCCATCTCGTGAACGCTTTAATGATATCGATGGAACCTCCATCGTCTCCTATTACCGTAATACCCATAATCATCTTTCCTATCGTTTTTCCTCCATAGCCCTCGAGAAAGACAAAATAACTTGAACAAACTATAATAAGAAAGAAAAAAATAGTGGCTATGAAGTTCAATGTATAGTCAGTGTCAAATATTAAGTCGTTGGCGGCAATATAGATCCCTGTTGAAAGAACCAAGGCTGTAAGTGAAAAAATAATAACCAAATCAATTAATAAGGAAATTGATCGTGTTGAAAAGCCTGCTAGATCTGATTTAACTCTGTCCGTTTTTGGTGTTTCAGTTTCGTATTCTATAATAGGATTAGTTTCAAGTGTTAAAACATGATTCGACGAATCAGCGTTGTAATCTAATGATAAAACCTCCTCTACATTTTCAGTTGTTTCCTCTTTTTCGGATTGTTTAACAACAACATCTTCTATTTTCTTGCGCTCATCCTCTGTAGATCTTTTTGTTTTAGCCTCTTCATATCTCTTCGAAAGTTCATGCGATTTGTATAAGGCATCGGACTCCGGTTTAACACCGGTTGAGCTACCGCACTTCTTACATTTTTCAAGAAAATCAAAGCTATTGAAGCCACATTTAGGACACTTCATCTATTGAGAATGTCGTACTAATGTTATAATTAACTAAAGCTAAAAATAATATATCTTTAAGCACAGATATACCCATTTAGTTTCAAGCTTGATCCGAAAATCCGTTAGGGAGTGCTGTCGGTAACCAAATAAAGCCGGCTCCTTTCTTTATACAAAATTTTGGTTAAAGATCACCCGGTAAGCTGGTTTCGATTGCTGATTTTAGCCCTTCTGGATTGGCTCCAGGTACGATAAGACCGTTCACTACGAACGTAGGCGTAGAGCTTACTCCGATAGAGCGGGCTTCATCTATATCGGCCTGCACCCGTTTGGCGATATCTGGGGAGCCCAGGCATTTGTTGAAATCATTTTCGTTCAGCCCTATTTTCTTGGCAAATCCTTTGAACTCTTCTTTCGAGTTTTCGACTTTTATGTTTTCCTGGTTTTCAAACAATAGGTCATGAAATTCCCAGAATTTGTCATTCCCCTGTTCGCGGGCGCACAAAGAGGCGATTGCGGCATCCTTGGCCCAATTGTGCATTGGAAGAGGAAGTTGTTTATACATAATTTTAATTTTTCCATCATACTCCTGTAATATCTGAGGGAGTATTTGGCTGCCGCGTTTGCAGAAGGGGCACTGAAAATCTGAATATTCAACTATCGTGATATTTGCCGTCTCTTTGCCTTTTACGGGAACATTTTCTAGAGAAATCTTGCCCATCGTTTCTTTTAGAGGATCTACGCTAGTGTCGATTATTTCACCGAGAATAATATATTTACTATCCTTACTAATCAGTAACGGTAACGTTTGAGTCCCCAATGGTACGTTTCCTTTTTTGAGTCCTTGAATTGGCGATTCCTCAAAGTCTTTCGTATTCGTCGGTTCTCCAAGAATAATGTATCGACCATCATTACTGATAATGAAATTTACATCTCCGGAGCCCCTCGAAGAATTTATTAAGAAAGTTCCCTCATTAAATCCTTGAATAGGGCTGTTTTCGTAGCCTTTAACTTCGATTGTTGCATCCGAGGGCATACGCGATCCCAATCTCTTTTTGAGGAATGATTGGAGCCTGGCTGTCTCCTCCTTTGAAATTTGCTCGGCTTTTACATCAGCATGGAAGATCATGACTAAACAGAACAACAATGATGATAATAGTGTGCATTTAATAAGCATTCTCTTGCCTCCTAACATTGATTCACTTTATTTTTAAAAGAATTATTTGGTCGGTTTGGCCTTTAAATCAATTA